>NZ_JBEONQ010000005.1:0-155091 GCF_040544445.1 Undibacterium sp. GrIS 1.8
AAAACTACCCAAGCCGGTACCGAACTTAACCTTGGTCACCTAATCCACACCGCCGACAACTACCGCGGCAGTTTCCGTGGACTGGGTGCCGAACTACGTACCGACGCTTATGGTGCACTCCGCGCTGGTGCCGGACTACATCTCAGTAGCTATCCTATTAGCCATAACGCCAATCAACGCGACTATGCGGCTGATAACACCGCAGGTATGGCACTTTTAAAGCAAGCGACCAGCCTGGCAAAAAGCTTCAGCGATGCGGCCAAGACGCATCAAACGGTGGAGCTTGCCAGCCACATCGGGAGTATTCGTAGTTATAGCAGCAGTCTTGATCCACGTGCTTCCCCTATCAAAGCACTGCACACCGCCGCCAGTGGCATGCTTAGTGCCCAGAGTGAAGCACAGGCAAAAGCCGATGCTGCTGATAAAAATACAGCGCCCAACAAAGACACTTTGCCGCATAGCACTGATCCCATTATCAGCCTCAGCGCGAAAGCGGGCCTGAGCATGACCGCCGGACAAAACATCCAATTTGCCAATGGAGAAACCACGACGTTCCTCAGCGGACAAGATACGCAACTGCATACGGGGAACCAATTCCGCCTGCAAACAGGACAAGCGATCGGCATCCTGGGCGGTGTCGTCAAACCTGGTGAGCAACAAATCGGATTACAACTGATCGCCGCTAAAGACAACATCGACCTGCAAGCGCAAAGTGACCAGATGCAGATTCAGGCTAGAGATGAGATCAATATCCTCAGCAGCCATGCACATATTGACTGGGCTGCGGCGAAGAGTATTAGCCTCAGTACCGCTGACGGGGCCAATATTACGATCAAGGATGGCAATATTACTGTGCAGTGTCCGGGGAAGATTCTGGTACAGGCTGGGAAGAAGAGCTTTGTTGATGCTGACACCTTGAACTACGCGATGCCGACCATGCCAACATCTGGTCCGTTTCAACGCAAGTTCATCATTACACGTGCGACCGACCAGCAAGTGGTGCCACATCAAAAATATCGTCTGACGCTAGATGACGGACGGAAGGTGGAAGGTATCAGCGATGCACAAGGCGCTACTAATCTCGCGCACAGTGACAGTATGCAAATCGTCAAAATTCAATTTCTTTACGACTGACTTCTTTACGAATAATTCAACGTGATAACAAATAATCAAACGCCTTACGGCGCCAGCGTGAATATGTCCGCACCAGGCATGCCAGATGCAAAAGTAGAAATGCTTCATCAACCTGGCATCATCATCTTTGTCCATGGAGTCAACTCAGATGGCGAATGGTACGAGGCGGCAGAAAGAGGTTTGTTAAAAGGTTTAAGCGCTCGCCTCGGTCTGAATGACGCAGTGGGCGGCGACCTTAGCTTGAGTCCAGTCACGTATGCCAAGGAGTTGATGCCTGATGGCAGTCTGAACCGTGATATTTCTGGTAAAAATTTTATCTCTGACCATGGAAATTCACCGGTTATTCGTTTTCGCTGGGGCTATAAAGCAGCAGGTCAGGATGGTACGCCCGGCTCACGAGATGAAGTAAGCACCTACGGTGGCAAGATTTATCTTAACGAGCTAGATGCCTGGGGTGGTGGCCCCTTCCAAAACGGTACCACCGCGCTTCCCTACATGTGGGGCTTAGGTTTGGATGATCGCGTATTCTGGTGGTTATATGCCAATATGTTTCCCGTGGCCGGACGCGAAGTCTATGCCAGTCCGCCCCGCGCCTACTTTGCCCATGCGGCACATCGCCTCAAAGAGCTGATCAAATCCATCCGTGATAAACAGGCAGATTGCCCCATCACCGTGGTGTGCCATAGCCAAGGCAATATGGTCACCATCGCCGCTGCTCTGCTAGGCGAAAAAGAACATGCCCTGGCCGACACCTACATACTCTGCAACCCACCGTATAGTCTGGAAAGCCTGGGCATGGATAAAATTATCAACCATGATGACAAATCCGCCGTAGGTCAATTTGGTAGCGTCACCACTGCCGCACGCAAACTCACCTTTGCGAACTTCCTTAAAACGGTAAAAGAGCTCCAAGCCAAGATAGGCCCGCAATCTCTTGATCTCATCAATCGTTATCATGGTTTTAAACAGCCCGACAGCGGTAAGACTATTTTTGAATTAAGTGCATTCCCAAGCGACCCTAAACAAGTGCCGCAAGAGGGACAAGACCGCGACAATCGTGGTCGCGTATTTTTGTATTGCAATCCGCATGATCAAGTCATTGGTGTGAGCCCGGTCGAAGGCATAGGCTGGCGTGGTGTGAGCCAGGCACAATTGCCTGAAATAGGAGCCGATGGTGTATTCCACCAACGCGTTTGGGCTACACCGGGAGGCAATCAAAGTCCCTCATTTGCCGTTGGTTCACCAGATTGGACCGGGCGCGCTTACCGTTATATTGACGATCACCATAAACCGGGACATTTCTGGTATCCACCTGCGCCGCGCATGAAGTATGAGTTGAGCCTCAACCCCAACCAGAGCGTAGCGTCCCAAATCATCACGGTATTGACCTCTCCGATTTTTTTGATTTTTACCAGACTGGTCACGCTGCGTATCAACAATGAACCCAAAAAAGACTGGGCAGTCCCCATTACAGCACCCGTCCTCAGATCTCCCGTCGTACCGCAGTCTGTACGTTACGGAAAAACAGCTGAATTTGATCAGGGTTATGACCCTGCACATGATGCCCTTGCCAATGCCGAAGATAAGGACAAATTAAAAGACGATGTTCATGGCGGCCTATACCAAGATAGTGGTGCAGGCGATGCCAATAGTGAAGCAAGTTTGCGCTACGAACATCAGGCACGCATCCGTCGGCTAGAACGAGAACGCGACCCCACGGGTAACACTAAATTACCTGAAGAAGATCAGCGTGCTGCCATTACACGGATGTTGAAAGAAAACCCGAATGCGACAGACCATTCCACTATCCTGACTAATCCGGCACATTCGGAAAAGGTTCTTGCCTACGACGTGGCAATTGGATGGGTGAACCCCAGTAAGATTACTGAAGAAGATATGTTCGCGTTCAGGCAGTTTGCGCATTGGATGATGTTAAAAGATACATTTGGACTTCCAGTTACTCAGCAATTTGAAGATTACTGGAAGCGTGGCTTCTATAACGAACTACAGCTTCAGCACACCTACACCATGGAGCACATGGATAAGAACGCTTCACTCATCAAGGATGAGCGCGAGCGCAGTCTGCTTGGTGCGATTAAAGGATGAAGTTTATGCCACACCATATCAACATAAAACAACGCCGTACTCTACTGACAGGAGCCCTAGGAATGGGATTATTGACACTTTTAGGATTCAAGCCCGCGACTGCCGCCAGTACAAAGGCTGCTGACGCAATAGCACCTAAATCCACTACATGGCCGCAAGGTGCAATGGTTCAACTGGTCGGCGCCAACCTGATCTCTAATCTGTTTGACCAAGGCTTTGGGATAGAGAAATATTTGCCTAAACTGTTTGAGTTAGGATCGAATGGCAAACCACCTAAATCATTTAAGTCTATAGCTCCTGGCAACGGAAAATTTTATCCCGAAGGACGCTACAGGTGTGATGTAAGTTATATAGATGAACTCTGCCTAGGCCTCCAGTTTGTCGTCAGCTATTACGGCCGCGACATCCAAGGCTTCAACATGTTCATGTGGAATGGTATACGCATGAATGGTCTGCCTATCGTCAGTGGCTTTACCGCTGAACGTACTGAAGAGGAGGCGCGCACCATATGGCGCAAAGCTTACCAAGCCTATGGCCTCACCTCCAAACCAGTGCTCACTTTATCATCCGGCAATTCTGGATGGACGACATTGGAAACAGGCTGGAACATGATCTCCACTCCAGACGCTAAAGTGATCTGGCAAGCGACCGTAGATTCGCCCAGCTACCCAAAAGATGACGAACCCAACGAAGCCGCAGTGCTTTTAATGGTAGCCCATCCCGCCTACGACACAGGCCGCAAACCTCTGGCCTACTTCAGCGCACCGCAGATTGTGCCGGTCAAAGAGGTTAAGTCGGTTGAGGGAGAAAGTCGCAAAATCACCGCCATGCGCCAAGCCGTCATGCAAGCCTGCACCGCCGCAGGCATTGACTCCACATCGATAGGCTCAGTAGCGACTGATTGCGGACGCGGAACAGCATTATCTGCCCAACACCTGGGAGAAGTTGGTCGCGTATTGCACGATGTACTTCCTGAATTTGACGTCACCAAAGACAGAATCGATATGGTGGCTTTAATAGGTGAGCTGGGCGCAAATACAGTAAATTACACCTTGCTGATGGCCGCTTATGCTGCACATCAGCGCAACCATGTGGTGCTGTATTTATCCAACGTAGATCCGGAAGCTGGTCGCGCTATGTTGATATTCCCACCAAAAGATCACACGCCACCTGATCCGCATCGTAGCTTTCCAGAACATAAACCGCGTGGTCAATGGTACGCGCCTTGGTGGGGACAGCGACTGGATGGAAAATTGGATTATTAAGCGGACTTAAAACGAAGGTATCAAATAAGATGACAACGCAAAAGATAGAACTTACACAACCCACACAAGAAAAAAGCTACAACCCCAACCACTTGCTCGATGCTGTCATCAAGCACGTCGGATTAAAAAACGATGCAGCGCTGTCACGGATGCTGGAAGTTGCACCGCCGGTGATCAGTAAAGTCCGTCATGGCCACTTGCCTGTCGGTGCGACTTTGCTGTTGCGCATGCATGAGATCAGCGACTTGAGTATTCGGGAACTACGCTCGTTGATGGGCGACCGTCGGATGAAATTCAGGGGTTGATGCAACCGCGCTGAATAAGTTGGTCGCTGTACACCAGTTTATACTCCCTGCTAGTATATTTATAGTGTCCATATAATCCTTGGACACTAAGGCATATTGATTTAAAAATAGTGGGAGTATATGGTTTTACGTCTTAAACGATCACATCGTTAAATAATAGTCACGACGCAGTCTGATTTTATTTTTGCCCGATCAACTAGCCAATCACTTGATCGCGTAGAGTCAAGCTAAGTGCTTAGTCCTGCAAGGATTTTTGATACTTTTCTGGCGACACTTCATAGCTGATGTACTATGATGCCGATTGGGTGGCGTAAAAAGAGTTTGGATTTTAATGGCCGGCTTGCGGTGGATGTTAATCCTCATCTACTCATACAATCTACTAATACCAACTGACACTGACCTGCCAAATAATTGCCAAATAACTTGTGAAACTCTCTCATCCCTCTCGCCTGATTGCAGCGTTTTTAACGCTGTTTAGCATGCTGTTTATGCAGCTTGCTGTGGCATCTTATGCTTGCCCTGGCAGGACGATGGGTAATGTTATGAGCGGTATGAGCGGCACGAGCAAAAACGTCAACGCTATGACTATGGTGGGCTGCGAAGGTATGGACAGCGAGCAACCCGCACTGTGCCACGCCCATGCTGAAGATGCGTTTGGAAAACAATCGCTGGATAAACCAACAGCGCCGGATGTACCTGCCTTTGTACAGGCTGGATTAGTGCTGACGCTGGTCATCATTGAAATATCAGAACTCCCACAAGAACCTCAGCGTCAAAGCTTATTGCTGGCACGCTCTACCGCGCCGCCCATCGCTATCCGCAATTGCTGTTTCCGCATTTAAATCTCCAGATCGCTTAGCTTGTTGCCGTACGTCTTTTTGACGACAGTGCCGTTGATCGTTCTCTGGAGATTCCATGTCTTTCCCAATCTACGCACCTTTGCTTGCGCATCTTAATGCTGACCATCATTCTAAGCTGGTCAATACCATACTCCGTGCCGGAAAAATCGGCAAAATAATCACCGCGTTCGTGATTACGCTGTCGTCACTCAACGTCAAGGCTGCGGATATATCACTAACTATGCCAATGACGTCGCAGACTGTACCACTCACCGTGCCGCTAACTTTGAGCCAAGCGCAGCAACTTGCGGTCGCCCGGTCGCATCAACTGATTGCACAGGATTTAGCTGTTACTGCCTCACGTGAAATGGCGATCGCGGCCGGACAATTGCCTGATCCAGTATTAAAAGCCGGCATCGATAATCTGCCTATTAACGGCCCTGACCGTGGCAGCCTGACCAGCGATTTTATGACGATGCATCGTATCGGTGTGATGCAAGAACTGACCCGAAGCGATAAGCGCCAGTTGCGCGCCCAACGCTATGACCGGGCAGCCGATAAGTCGTTAGCAGAAAAATCCAACCTCATTACCTCTATTCAACGCGATACTGCGATTGCCTGGTTGGACCAATACTATGCAGAACGCATGGCTGTCGTGGTCGCAGAACAAACAGCTCAAGCCAAGCTTGAAATCGACGCGGCGGAGGGAAATTATCGCGCTGGTCGCGGCAGCCAGGCAGATATCTTTAGCGCCCGTAGTGCGCTAAGTATGGCGAATGACCGCAGCAGCGACATCCAACGTAAACTACGCAACGCCAAGACGATGTTACATCGTTGGACCGGTGTTAACTCAGAGCTGAGCTTAGCGGAGCAGCCTCAGCTTGACACTATTCGCCTAGATCAATCAACGCTAGACACTTCGCTCGCCCATCATCCACAGATCGCGGTATTGAACAGGCAAACAGAGCTGGCCGAAGCCGATGCCAAACTGGCAGAGGCGAATAAAAAATCGGACTGGTCTGTCGAGGTCGCTTTTCAGCAGCGTGGTTCTGCCTATTCAAATATGGTATCGGTCGGCGTATCACTGCCGTTTCAGTGGGATCAAAAGAACCGCCAGGATCGCGAGCTCTCTTCCAAACTAGCAATGGTCGAAAAAGCCAAAGCCGAGCGTGACGAAATGCTGCGCGCCCACGTCGCCGAGACCAAAGCAATGATAGACGAATGGCAAACGGAGCTTGAGCGTATCGCCCGCTACGAGCACGAATTAATCCCGTTGGCAGCAGAGCGGACGCAAGCCACGATGGCGGCATACCGGGGCGGCAAATCCAGCCTATCTGAACTCTTGTCTGCACGCCGCAATGAGCTTGATATGCGCCTGCAAGCGCTGCAACTTCAATCCGACACTGCCCGTTTATGGGCACAACTGAATTTTCTATTTCCGGCCGAAGTGTCAGGCATACATTCGGCTCAGTCCATGAACAAGGATATCCAATGAAAAATAAAAACATCCTCCTCACCGCAGGACTCGTTGCTATCGGAATGTTGACAGGATTTGGTCTCTATCGTCTCGGCATCAGCCAAGGTATGAAAGCCTCCGCAACACCCCAAACAAATACAGCGACGCCAACAGCCGGAGCTAATGATAAAAAGGTACTGTATTGGCACGATCCTATGGTTCCCACCCAAAAGTTTGATCACCCGGGCAAGTCACCGTTTATGGACATGCAACTGGTACCGGACTATGCCGATGGCGATAGTAATGGCGGCAACGACGGCAACGGTGATAACGAAAACTCAGTCAGCATCAGTTCCCGTGTGCAGCAGAATTTAGGAATACGCACCGCGCAAGTGGTCAAAGGCAATCTGAGCCTAGCATTAGCCGCGGTCGGTAGCGTTGCCTACAACGAGCGTGAAGTAGCGCTAGTGCAGGCACGCAGTAATGGCTTTATCGAAAAACTGTATGTCCGCGCGGCCTTGGATAGGGTCAAAAAAGGGCAAGCTCTAGCCGAATTATATGTGCCGGACTGGGTTGCAGCGCAGGAAGAATTTCTGACAGCAAAACGAATGCAGACGAGCGGCATAGATGGCTTGCTAGAGGCCGCTAAACAACGTATGCGTCTGGTCGGCATGAGCGATGAGCAAATCCATTTGGTAGAAACCAGTGGCAAGCTACATCCACGCATCACGATTACAGCGCCGGTCGGCGGCGTCATTACAGAATTGTCGGCACGTGAAGGGATGACCGTCATGACAGGCGCACCGATGTTCCGCATCAACGGCATGGCGACGATCTGGGTCAATGCCGATGTCCCAGAAAATAGTCTGGCGCAGATACGTCCGGGTAACACGGTGGAAGCCAGCACCCCCTCCTTACCCGGCACAACCTTCAAAGGGAAAGTCAGCGCGATCTTGCCACAAGTCGATATGACGACCCGCACGCTAAAAGCCCGTATTGAACTGAACAATCCTTCCGGTCAATTGGTAGCCGGTATGTTCGCTACTATTAAATTTAATTCTGACGCACACAACGATATTTTACTGATACCGACAGAAGCCATCATCCAGACCGGTACCCGCTCGGTCGTGATGATCGCTCAGGATAACGGCAAGTTTATGCCAGTGGATGTTGAGACCGGCATGGAAGCCAATGGTCAGACCGAAATCCGCAAGGGACTGCAAGTCGGGCAAAAGCTGGTTGTTTCAGGTCAGTTTTTAGTCGATTCAGAAGCAAGCCTGAAAGCGACAACGACCCGTATGAGCGACGCCTCTGCCAACGCTGCAATGACAACGACTGTGCCTGCACTTCCATCAGGAGCCAAAAAATGATGGCGAAAATAATCCGCTGGTCTATCGCAAATCGCTTTCTGGTATTGCTAGCAAGCTTGATGATGACCGCATGGGGTATCTGGTCACTATCACGCACACCGTTGGATGCAATTCCAGACTTGTCCGACGTGCAGGTCATCATCCGCACCAGCTACCCGGGTCAGGCACCGCAGATCGTTGAAAATCAGGTGACGTATCCCTTGACCACCACCATGCTCTCGGTACCGGGCGCCAAGACGGTACGCGGTTATTCTTTTTTTGGAGACTCCTTCGTCTACGTATTATTTGAAGACGGTACAGATATGTACTGGGCACGCTCACGTGTGCTGGAATACTTAAATCAGGTGCAGTCGCGTTTACCACCGCAAGCGAAAGCCTCGCTTGGCCCTGATGCTACCGGTGTAGGATGGGTGTATGAATACGCGCTGGTAGATCGCAGCGGCAAGATGGATTTGTCGCAATTACGCGCCTTCCAGGATTGGTTTTTGAAGTACGAATTAAAATCCGTTCCTAACGTATCCGAAGTCGCCAGTATTGGTGGCATGGTGCGCCAATATCAAGTGCAACTCGATCCTGACAAAATGCGTGCGTATAACATCCCCCACGGCAAAATCGTAGAGGCGATACAGAAAGCGAACCAAGAAACCGGTGGCTCGGTATTAGAGCTGGGTGAGGCCGAATACATGGTGCGCGCTTCCGGCTATCTCAAAAGCTTGGATGACTTTCGTAAGATTCCTCTGACCGCGACCGACGCTGGTGTATCGGTGCGGCTAGGCGATGTAGCGCGTGTCCAGATCGGACCAGAAATGCGGCGTGGCATTGCCGACCTGAATGGCGAAGGCGAAGTCGCAGGCGGCGTGATTGTGATGCGCTCCGGCAAAAACGCCCTAGAAACGATCAACGCCGTCAAAGCAAAATTAGAACAATTAAAAGCCAGCCTGCCGCCTGGGGTTGAGATCGTTACCACCTATGACCGCTCGCACCTGATCAAGCGTGCAGTCGATAATTTGCAAGAGAAATTGATAGAAGAATTTATCGTCGTCGCGCTGGTCTGCGCGATTTTCTTATTCCATTTGCGCTCAGCGCTAGTCGCTATCGTCACTTTGCCGGTGGGTATTTTGATTGCCTTTACGGTCATGTATTACCAGGGAGTGAACGCCAACATTATGTCACTGGGCGGGATCGCGATCGCTGTTGGCGCCATGGTAGATGCGGCAGTGGTGATGATAGAGAACGCACACAAACATATCGAGGCCTGGAACCATACTCACCCAGACAAAAAATTATCCGGCGAAGAACATTGGCGGGTCATCGGCGATGCAGCGACAGAAGTTGGTCCCGCACTTTTTTTCTCGCTCTTAATTATTGTGTTGTCGTTTATTCCGGTATTTACGCTAGAGGCGCAAGAGGGACGTTTATTTGCACCGCTCGCTTTTACTAAAACTTATGCCATGGCTGCTGCTGCCGTGCTGGCGGTGACACTGATTCCGGTATTAATGGGTTATCTGATCCGCGGCAAAATTCCGGATGAACAAAAAAATCCGCTGAATCGTTTCTTCATTGCGCTCTACCGTCCGTTACTCGATGTGGTGCTGCATTCACCCAAAGCAACGCTGATCGTTGCCGCCTTAGTCGTCGTTGCAACTCTTTGGCCAATATCACGTTTGGGCGGTGAGTTTATGCCGCCGCTGGATGAAGGTGATCTGCTGTATATGCCCTCTGCGCTGCCTGGCATTGGTGCCGGTAAGGTATCCGAATTACTGCAACAAACCGACCGTCTGATCAAGACCGTGCCGGAAGTACAAACCGTCTTTGGCAAAGCGGGACGTGCCGAATCAGCAACTGACCCCGCGCCCTTGGAAATGTTTGAGACCACCATACAATTCAAACCACGTGATCAATGGCGTGCTGGCATGACCACCGACAAGTTGATTGAAGAACTGGACCGCATCGTCAAAGTACCCGGATTATCCAACATCTGGGTACCACCGATCAGAAACCGTATCGATATGCTGGCTACCGGCATCAAGAGTCCGGTCGGTATTAAAGTTGCCGGTGCCAGCTTAAAAGAAATCGACCGCATTACCGCCGACATTGAACATGTCGTCAAAAATGTAGCGGGCGTATCTTCGGCCTTAGCAGAGCGTTTAAACGGCGGTCGCTATATTGACGTGGACATCAACCGGGATGCAGCAGCTCGTTATGGATTAAATATTGCGGATGTGCAAAGCATCGTTTCAGCCGCCATCGGTGGTGACAATATTGGAGAAACCGTCGAGGGCTTACAACGCTTTCCGATCAATCTTCGCTACCCCCGTGAGCTACGTGACTCGGTAGAAAAATTACGTCAATTACCGGTGCTGACCGAACGTGGCGCGCAGATCCAATTAGGTGATGTAGCTCAGATCCGCATCAACGATGGGCCACCGATGTTGAAGAGTGAAAATGCACGCCTGTCGGGCTGGGTTTATGTCGATATCCGTGACCGTGATTTAAATTCGACGGTGCATGAGATGCAGCAAGCAGTTGCCAAGCAAGTGAAACTACCTGCAGGTTATTCTGTCACCTGGTCTGGTCAGTTTGAATATCTGGAACGCGCCACCGCCAAGCTAAAAATAGTGGTGCCAGCGACCTTATTGATTATTTTTGTGCTGCTGTATATGACATTTAAACGTGTCGATGAGGCGGCACTGATCATGGCGACCTTGCCGTTTGCACTAGCTGGCGGGATTTGGCTGCTTTGGTTACTTGATCATCACTTATCCGTTGCCAGCGGGGTAGGATTTATCGCTTTGGCAGGTGTCTCGGCAGAATTTGGCGTGATCATGTTGCTCTATCTAAAACAAGCCTGGGATGCTCGCATCCACATCGGAAAAGAAACCGAGCAAGATTTGTTAGATGCGATTCGTGACGGCGCGGTGTTGCGGGTAAGACCAAAAGCCATGACGGTAGCGGTGATTATTGCCGGGCTAGTACCTATCATGTTGGGGCAAGGCACAGGCTCAGAGGTCATGCAACGCATCGCCGCACCAATGGTAGGCGGCATGATCACTGCGCCTTTATTGTCGATGTTTGTGGTACCTGCGGTGTATCTGTTATTGCGTCGAAAACAAATCAGAAAATTGGCAGAAACATCGGCAAAAACATCAGCAGGAACATTAGCAGATACATTAGCAGATGCACCAGAGCGACAAGACTAAAGAGTCACCTAATTATAAGTTTGTAACACTTAGGTTTAGAAATCGCAGTTTAGCTATGTATGTGAATGTTAATATGATTTTCTAAGGTAACTCTCACCGGACAGGTTCTTATGACTTTATTAGCGAATATTCGAGTGCGCGATATGAGTGTAAAAACTCGTTTAACCTTGGCAGTCGCCTTATTTTTTACTCTGGCATTTGCCCTGCTCACCGTATTCTCTATATCCGTATTTGAAAGGACCTTAGAAAAAGTCATCGACGTTCGTCAGTCAAGTCTCATACAAAATACCGCAGATGAGATAGATCAAAAATTTGAATTGAGAAGAAGCACCTTAATCCGTCTGGCGGTTGACCTTGGCTCAGTACCGCGAGATAACGACAACTTACAAAGCTTTCTTGAACAGCAACATAGCCTCGACGGCTTGTTTGATAATTTTGCGATCTTCGACCTCAAAGGAGACCTAATCGCAAATATGGATAGGCCAGAAACCCGCGGAAAATTAAATATATCGACCAGAGACTATTTTCAGAAATCCATTGCAGAGGGCAAAGTCGTCATTTCATCACCATTAAAAAGTGGTGTCTCAGGACGACCAATTGTCGTGATCTGCGTTCCTATTTTTGATCCAAGGGGACAAATGATCTTGACCTTATTGGGTACCATAGAATTGACTGAAGACAGTTTTTTGGCCAACTTTGCTAATGAGAAAATTGGTGCTACGGGATATTTTTATATCGTGACTGCTAAAGGCTTTTTTGTAACTCACCCAGACCAGTCACGTATCTTAAAGAACACCAGTGATCTTCTTGGCAAAAGTAAATCGCTAGATATGGCTTTGAGTGGATTTGAGGGAACAACAATGTCCACTACGCGGCAGGGACAAGAGGCTATATTTTCTTTCAAACGCTTGAAATCTGTAGACTGGATTGTTACCGCCGTTTACCCGTCTGAGGAAGCTTTTAGTCCCATCATAGAAGTTAAGCGTAGCGCCATTTTTGTCAGCATAACTTTATTGGTGATTCTGTTGCCGCTTGCTTGGTGGTTTATGTATCGGCAACTAGCTCCGCTACAAAAATTACGTAATAAAGTCATTACCGCAGATACTGAGTTTGATATTAATTTACTTCCAAAAAGCTATCCCAAGGATGAGATTGGAGAACTCGCCAAATCTTTTGACGATGCGATGGCTAGACGGCTAGCGGCTGAATCCGCCTTAGTCACAAGCGAAAATAAATTACGATTAATCGCAGACAATATGTCAGCCTTTATCGGCTACATTGATTACAACGAAAAATATACTTTTGTAAATAAGCAGGTTGAAAAGCTGTTTGGACTCTCTGCTAAACAAGCTATTGGCAAGACCATCAAAGAAGTCACGGCGCCCGCTTTTTATCATCAAATCAAACCGTTTATCAACCAAGTCCTTAATGGGGAGTGGACACGGTATGAGCATCAGGCACAAAGAAACGGCAATGTTGAATGGGACCGTGTGACCTACGTCCCGGACATTAATGCAGACGGAATGGTCGATGGATTTTTTGTACTTGTTGAGGACATTACAGAATTTAAACGCATCCAAACAGAATTAACTGCAAGTGAAAAACGCACCAGAACGATTACCGATAATGTGCCCGCACTGATAGGCTATATTGATGCGGATGAACGATATCAGTTCTGCAATCGGTTCTACAACATGATCCCTGGTTTGAACTCTGAGATGATGATAGGCCAGACGGTCAAAGACGTTTTTGGCGAAGCGCCCTATCTGGAATTGAAGGAAAATATCCGGCAAGCACTGAAAGGAAAAGCGGTCTCTTTTGAGCGCTTTACCACCGAGCGCGGTCTCGCCAGATATCTGCAATATGAATATGTGCCTGACGTTAATCTTGATGGTTCTACGGTCGGTTTTTATACCATGGTCATTGATGTAACCGGTCGTAAAGAAGCAGAACTAAAACAGCAGTCCAGCGAGGGATTGTTGCGTGCAATTGCAGACAATATCCCGGCATTCGTCGGCTTTATCGATAAAGAAGATCGCTTTCAATTTGTGAACCGGCCATACGAAGCTTGGTTTAATCTGCCACTTGCAGAGATACGCGGACGCTCTGTCTTGTCATTGCTAAGCGAACCAATTCAGCAACTACACACAGAACATTTTCAGATTGCGCTTGCAGGTGAAAAAACAGAGTTTGAATTGCAAATCAGTATCTCTGGGATCTTTAATCATTACAGAGCGACTTATGCACCGCAACGCGATGAGGCTGGAAACGTAATTGGCGTTAATTCATTAATTAACGATATTACCGATGCCAAAGCGATAGAAACACAACTACTCGCGCTAGCAAGATTTGATACCTTAACTGGCTTACCCAACCGTAACCAACTCAACGAAAGGCTAGCGGAAGCCACCGCCAGATCAACACGAAATCAGCGGTCTATCGCTGTCATGTTTCTTGATCTTGATCGTTTTAAATCCATCAACGATACCCTTGGACATCATGCAGGCGATCTGGTCCTCAAAGAATTTGCGTTCAGATTAAAGGGCTGTATCCGCCAGACCGACATGGTCGGGCGCTTGGGCGGTGATGAATTTGTGATTGTTCTTGAAGGTTTAAATAGCCAGGAAGAAAGTGAAATTGTAGGATCAAAAATCATCCAGGCAATGACGACTCCCTTCAATATTGATGGCAACTCTAGAATCATCACTACCAGTATCGGGATTGCGATTTCTAACACTAAAAATTCCAGTGGCGAAGACCTCTTGAACAAGGCTGACGAAGCCTTGTATCTGGCTAAAAAAGCGGGACGGAATATTTTTAGAAGTCTTGAACTTTAACGGATGAAAAGGTAGACGTCACCACTCGTTAGCGATGCTTGGCGAGGTTTGCGAGTTAAACCCAGATTTTCCATTAGACCGCTACCACTTCGCAAAAAATGCAGACGGCGTGCGGTCTTCAGAGGGATAGCACCACCGCGATTTGAGTGGAAACGCTACAGCGATAATTGCACCTTTGGCGAACTGCCTGGCGTTGTTCCAATGGAAAATCTGGGTTAAAGCAAAACTATCACTCTATAAGCAAACAAACAGGCAACTGATAGCAACAAACAAGCAAAGCTAGTTTGTATCATCGTCTCACTGAATAATCTGGCAGCACGTCTGCCCAGCAGCATGCCAAGTATCGTACTCAGTACAAAAAATGTTGTGAACTGCAAAGGGATTACCGCGCCATGTAGTACAGCGCTACCTACCCCGGCGCTGCCGACTAAAGCAATCACAAATAAGGAAGTCGCAATCGCGCCATGCATACTGAGGTTGGTGTAGTGCCGCAACATCGGGACGATAACAAAGCCGCCGCCAACACCCAATAAACCCGTGACTAAACCTGCGATACCGCCGATTGAGGCAATGACTAAGCTGGTAACCCACGTCCATTCAAAACGCCCGGTGCTACTGTTGATACAAACCCGGGTTGGTGATTGCTGACCGGAAGCGGGATTAATCCTTCGGCTGAATAATCGGATCGCCACAAAAAATAAAATCACAGCGAATAAACCCATCAACCAGACTTGTGGGAGGCGCTGTGCAGCTAGTACACCGACAGAGGTTAAGGGCATACCAATCAAGGCCATCAGTAATGCAGCACGGTAACGCACTAGATTTTTTCGAAAGCCCTCTACCGCACCCACCGCAGCGCCAACGGTGACGGCTAACAATGCCACGGGCATGGCTTGCTGCATTTGCCAGCCCATTGCCTCAACCAAAGCGGGTACCGCCAAAATGCCGCCACCCGCACCAGTCATGCCCATGACTGCGCCGACGGTTACACCAATAATCAAAGCAATAAGCTGGAGCATGTGAGTATAGTCAGGTGAGTAGAATCAAGTGAACAGCGTCATAGAGGTTGGATCAAATAGCCAAGTTCAAATAAGCAAAGCCGTTTTTATTGATCAGATTGTTTTGCTGTAGAAGCATAGAATTTTTCTAACCAATTAAACACCTGCATGCCGACCAGCATCGCCAGCACAAACAAGGCGCCTTTGCCAAAGCCGCCACCCAGCAAAACCAGCGCCGGGCCCGGACAAATTCCGGCGATTCCCCAACCCATACCAAACAGCAGACTACCGATGATGAGACGACGATCGATCTGCGTGCCAGTCGGCAAATGTATAGGCAAACCAAGCAGCGACTGTTGATGTTGGTGTTGATATTGACGCTGACGTCGACGCGCAAACCAAAATGCACCACTGGCTACCGCAATCGCACCCGCCATCACCAAGGCCAATGATGGATCCCAAGCGCCGCCCAGATCTAAAAAACCAAGCACTTTGACCGGATCAGCCATGCCCGCCAAAATCAATCCCAGACCAAAAATCAGTCCCGCCAATCCAGAGAAAAATAGGGGCATCATAGAACTCCGGTTAAATTGGTCAAACCATGCCGGAGGATAAAAACGGTGACAAAACCGGCTGCCATAAACGCGATGGTTGCCATTAAAGAACGCGGCGATAAACGCGACAAACCACAAACGCCGTGCCCGCTGGTACAGCCTGAACCATAGCGTGTACCGATGCCGACCAGCAAACCGGCAATGATGATGGACGGCCAACCAGTATCAATTTTTATTATAGGCAAAGTGGCAAATACGCCATATACCAAAGGCGCGCTCAGCAAACCCAGCACAAACGCTAGGCGCCACCACCAATCGCCGCTCACCGGTCGCAACAATCCGGCAACGATGCCGCTGATGCCAGCAACCCGACCATTCATCAAGATCAGCAGCGATGCGGCGAGACCGATTAAAGCGCCGCCAAGCAAAGCAGAAACCGGGGTAAAAACGGCCCATGCAATATTCATAAAAATAGTCTCATAAAATATACTCCCCAATATTTTTTTAAAATAATGCCGATTGTCCAAATAATACCTAGACGATTAAAATATACTAACCCTGAGTATATTCAGGACTTAGGACAATACAGATCATACAAAAGCTGCAACAAATGCAGTACTTTGGGGTCGGCGACAGAGTAATAAATGCGCTTTCCGTCACGCCGCGTATCGACTAAACCTTCGGTTCGCAACACGCCCAATTGCTGCGACAAGCTGGGTTGATGCAGATCTAGCAGCTCTTCCAGCTCGCTGACAGACTTCTCGCCTTGGCTAAGCTGGCACAGCAGCAGTAAGCGATCTTCATTGCCCAAAGCACGCAAGGTGCTGCTAGCGGCTTGTGCAGCGATGCGCATTTGTGCAATATCAAACGCATGTCCGGCTGGCTCTGTTGATTCTATTGATTCTGTTGTTTGGGTAGTCATAGCAGCTCGTTATAATTTACTTGATTACATTATATAATTTGATATTATGTAAGTCAAAAGAATATTTATCCCCCAATCATTAGGAATGAGGAAATCATGTCCGTGCAATTTCAAAGCTTCTTTGATGCCACCACTTGCACCGCGACTTATGTGGTCTTTGATAAGGTAGCAGGCAAAACTGGCGGTCATGCTGCCGTGATCGACAGCGTCCTCAATTACGATCCCAAATCCGGGCGCACCAGTACCGCAGGTGCAGATCAGATTGTGGAATTTATTCGTAGCCAGCAATTACAACTTGATTGGATATTAGAAACCCACGCGCATGCCGATCACTTATCGGCTGCACATTATTTGCGCCAGCAGTTAGGCGGAAAAATTGCGATTGGCGCACATATCCGTCAGGTACAAACGGTATTTAAAAAGCTATTCCATCTGGAGCCGGACTTCGCGGTTGATGGTTCGCAATTTGATGTGCTGTTTGAGGAGAATGAAGAATTCCAGATCGGCAGTTTGACCGCCAAGGCCTTATATGTGCCTGGCCACACCCCAGCAGATATGGCATACCAGATCGGCGATATGGTTTTTGTCGGCGACACTTTATTTATGCCCGATGTCGGCACGGCGCGTTGCGACTTCCCTGATGGCGATGCGCACTTACTGTATCGCTCTATCCAAAAACTATTATCACTGCCGGAATCGACACGCCTCATGATGTGCCACGACTACCCACCGACCAACCGCGCAATCCGCTTAGAAACCAGTGTGGCCGAGCAAAGGATTAATAACATTCACGTACATGACGGCATCAGTGAGGCCGCGTTTGTAGCAATGCGCAACAAGCGCGATGCGGGTTTAGAGATGCCAATATTAATTTTGCCGTCGGTGCAAATCAATATCCGTGCTGGTGCTTTTCCGACAGCGGAAGAAAACGGGATTAGCTACTTAAAAATCCCGCTGAATGGCATATGAAGTTTTCTACATATATTTTTCTACATGGTTTTCTACATATAGTTTTCTACTGCAGCGTCGCCAGATTTATTCACCAGTTTTATGTGCTCTCTACGAGCTCTTTAGGATAAATCCTGACCAGCACTATCCGTGGGCCATTCATTTTTTTCACTACTGCATCAAATTGTGGGAAACCAATTTTTTGGCCTTCAATCGGTAAGTCGCCCAAGGTATGCATGATTAAACCGCCGATAGATTCAACCTCTTCGCTATCGATGTCGATACCGAGTGCAATGCCCAGAGTAAACAAAGGCAAACTGCCTTTGCCCATCATAGTACCGTCGTCCAACGTGACCCAATCGTTTTCATTCAAGCGGAATTCGTCACGGATTTGTCCAACCAAAGCGCCTAACAAATTATCCAAAGTCAAAAAGCCCAGCGGTTTATTGTCTTTGTAACCGACGATCGCAAAATGCGGCGCACCTTTACGAAAGCGCCGGAATAATTCCAATGCGGGCATGGTTGGCGGGACAAATTCTACATAGCGCAAATGGCTGCTTAATTCGTCTAGCGGTTTACCGCTTTGCTGCGCCAGAAATAAATCCTTCAGATGCAACATACCAAGGACTGTTTTGCCATCCGCCTCCAGATACGGATAACGGCTGAAGCGATTGCGATACGCAGTTTCCATATTCTGCGCCAAGGTTTTGTCCTTATGCATCGCTACTACTTCGCTAAATGGACGCATCAGGTCAGAAACTTCCAGATCACCAAAATCCAGCATCTGCGCCATGATGCTCCACTCATCTGGCGTCAGTTTTTTACTGCCATGGCTACCGCGCAAAATCAGCTTTAGTTCGTCCGGCGAGTAATGTGTATCGCCACCATGTGCGGCATCTAAGCCAACCCAGGTCAAGACTTTATTGGCGCTGGCATTGAGCGCCCAGATAACCGGGTACATCGTCCAATAAAATAAATACAGCGCCGGTGCAGTCCACAACGATACGGTCTCTGGCATACGGATCGCCATCGATTTTGGCGCCAGTTCACCAATCACAATATGTAAAAAGGAGATGACGAAGAAGGCAAAAATGAAGGAAATGCCATGAATCAATTCTACCGAGACGACGCCAACGGCAACCAGCAGAGGCTCCAGCAAGCGGGCAAACGCGGGTTCACCTATCCACCCCAGACCCAAAGACGCCAGCGTAATACCAAGCTGGCAGGCCGATAAATAAGAATCCAGATGTTGATGCACGGTACCAAGTAAGCGTCCACGCACGCCGCCGGTTTTGGCAATACTGCGCACTCTGGTTTGACGCAATTTGACCAACCCAAATTCGGCGGCCACAAAAAAACCATTCAACACCACCAAAAACAAGGCGGCGATTACGAGCAAAAGATTATCCAACACAAACTTTCTGTCAACGAACCAACCGCTAATGTAGACTAGATTGAGGGAACTTGCCTAGTAATTGAGGTGTCAATATGCGATTACTTAGCAAGTATCGCTTGAAAATTACTAC
The DNA here is from genome assembly GCF_040544445.1 of Undibacterium sp. GrIS 1.8. Taxonomy (NCBI): domain Bacteria; kingdom Pseudomonadati; phylum Pseudomonadota; class Betaproteobacteria; order Burkholderiales; family Oxalobacteraceae; genus Undibacterium; species Undibacterium sp. GrIS 1.8. Next base: position 19,461 of record NZ_JBEONQ010000005.1, read on the forward strand.
GGTCGTCAATATATACTCGGATCAAGTATATTTAAGTTGTCCATAGAATTATTGGACAATAGGCATATTTTTCAATAAAAACTGGGGAGTATATTGAAAATACTAGAAAAAACCGGCTCGGTCAGATTAAATCAGATAGCATAAAAATACTGGCAGCAGCGAACATAGTCAGACGTCGCATTCCGTAGCTGCAAGCTTGGCGTACAGAAAAATTCGGACTATATCCTTAGGACTTTTACTGGTTTCGCGACCGCTCTCTACTCATCCCTGAGCTTAATTCCGCACATAATTAACGGCACTTAGTTACAAGCAATCGTGCCAAGATGACATAGAATCCGACAAAGCTCATCCGCAAGAAAGAAATGGAGAAAACATTGTCTATCGACAGCATCCTTATTCGCATCTCTCAAATCAGACAGCAAGACCCACTCTATCGAAATATAGATTGTTTGCGTGATCTGGTCGCAGCGCTACGCCCTCCTCGCGTCCACAATATTGGGCAAGCTACCGACAATATCCGTGCGCTGTGCTACCTGTTAAAGCAACATCCGGATTGGGCACGCAGCCTACGTGAATACATCGCGCAAGTGATCACGACCCGCAAACTGGTGCATCTGTTTACCGACACGGGCATTACCCAAAACAAGGGATTTTGGGGTGCCGTCTGGCATCAATTGGCAGAGAAGTTTTTGCCGCCGCTGGTCAATGACGACTACCTTAAAGATCTGTTCGGTCAACTATTTAATAACGCCAACGACTATCGCTGGGTATCGGGTGTCAGTGATGAAGTCTGGCTAGAGTTATTCATGAGTCTGGGTTTTAGAGTCTCCAACCCACGTCCGATCTATGCCGCAATGACGCAAGAAGTACTCAGCGCAGTACAAGTTTTGTCATACCGTATCACTACGATTGGCCTGGAGGCAGAACTGGTCAGAAATTATCCAGATATAGAACGTTTTGAATCGCCATTTTTACGCCAGAACGACGCCATCAACGATTACATTGTTGGCCATAGCGATTGGTTAATCGATAAAGAAATAAGCCGCGAAGACAGTTTGCATATCGAAGTGTTACTGACGCAGTGTGAAGAAGTCGTAATCAAAATCAGACGTACCGCAGCGATGCAAGGCGTATCCGTCAGCCTGACGCGTTTGCTATTACGCCTGACACAAAGTATCGAGCGCTTACGGATTTTATTAACACTGCTGGACACCCGCAGCGCCAAATCTGCGGCGATGATCGGGGTCGCGCTGTTAAAAGAACTGGTATTAGCCGATAACAAAAACGGCAGTATCCGGGACCTAATCCAGACCAACACCGAATTATTGTCATTGCAAGTCACCGAGCATGCTGGTAAAAGCGGTGAACATTACGTCACGACCAATCGCAAAGAATGGTACGAAATGATGCGCTCGGCAATGGGCGCGGGATTTATTGTCGGCTTTATGGCGATGATCAAAATCCTGTTTGGCAAATTGATCATGGCACCGTTTGGCTATGCCGTTTTATATAGCCTAAACTATTCATTCGGATTTATGTTTGTGCATGTCTTGCACTTTACGATTGCGACCAAACAGCCGGCGATGACCGCTGCACTGATCGCCAAATCAATTGATAAAGGCAAGCAAAAACTCGATGAACTGGTCGAGCTGATCGTACAAGTATTACGTTCACAATTTATTGCGATTCTCGGTAACGTCGGGATTGCGATCCCGACTGCCTTTGCGATTGCCTGGGCATGGTTTGCGATCTCTGGTCACCACATGGTGACGGTCGATAAAGCCCACCACTTGCTAGAGGATATTGACCCTATCCACAGTCTGGCACTTCCGCATGCGGCGATTGCCGGTGTGTGCTTGTTTTTGTCTGGATTGATTTCGGGCTATTACGATAATAAAGCAGCGTATTCGCGCATACCAGAACGCTTGCGCCAATTACGTTGGTTAAGAGCGATTTTGGGCGAATCACGCTTGCATAAAATGACCAACTATATCGGCAATAATCTGGGAGCATTAGCAGGTAATTTTTTCTTCGGTGTGATGCTGGGTACGATAGGTCAGTTGGGCGTGTTCTTTGGATTACCGATTGATATTCGCCATATCACTTTCTCCAGTGCTAACTTTGCCTTTGCACTAGCGGCGATGGACAACCATATGCCCTGGCAAGTTGTGGTCACTTCGCTGTCGGGTATTTTATTGGTAGGCCTGACCAATTTAGGCGTGAGTTTTTCGCTGGCGATGATGGTTGCCTTACGGTCTAAGCGCGTGAGTTTTGGCCAAGGCAGAGCTCTAAATAAAATGCTGTGGAAGCGGTTTTGGTCGGGTACCAGAGATTTCTTTTTACCACCAAAAGAAATCTCTGGCATAGATCCAGTGACTGCAGCGACACTGGATGAAGAGGCGAAAGAGGCGGAACAATCGGCACAATCCATTAATGCCGCGTCGGTACCAGATCAAAAACCGATTGAGCACAAGTCTCACTGACGATAAACTCATTGGCACTTGCTAAGTGCCAACCGATATATCTAAGCTCTCGCAGGTCTCTGAACAAAGCCTTGTTCAGAGACCTTAAATATTCTCGCTATCAAATCACCACCGGGACAGAAAAATGGAATTTTTGTACCAAATCGATGCCTGGAAAATCGCACTCAGTTTATTGATCTGTCTGTTCCTGATGATTGAGATCAGTTACCGCTTCGGCAAGCGTAATGACCCTGCGGTATATGAGCAATCCAGCTCCGTGTTTTCTACTTTAATGGGTGCTGCTCTGGCCTTGCTGGGATTGTTACTCGCGTTCTCGTTTGCGATGGCCTCCGCCCGTTATGATCTGCGAAAAAATATTATTTTGAAAGAAGCTAATGCGATCGGCACTACGTATTTGCGGGCTGATTTACTCGATCCTAATGTGCGCGACCAAGTCAAAAATAAATTAAAGGACTACACCAAAATTCGTCTGGCGAGCTATCAGACCAGCATTAATCAAAAACAAATTAGCCAAGTCAGTCAGCACACGAATCAATTACAGCAAGAAATCTGGAGCATCGCCAGTAGCGAACTGCGGCGCGAAAGACAAATGAATAATTCACTGTTTGTGCAAGCGCTCAATGACATGATTGATGTCAGCGCAGAGCAAAATGATGCGCGAGAAAATCATGTACCTGAATCCGTGTTCTGGCTGCTGTTTATCTCGGCACTGTTGACAGCCGCGCTCAGCGGCTATGCCTGCGGCGCCATTGGTCATCGCAACATAATGGCGACGAGCATATTTGCGTTGTTGGTCGCGTTAGTCATTTTCTCCATCATTGATCTGGACCGGCCACAACGCGGCTTAATTCAGGTGAACAAGCATCCTATGCAAAGTGTGCTGGAGAGCATGCAATAGATAGGTGAGGAGCTGAGTAAAAAGCGTATTGGTTAAAAAGATGATGGCATTTAGTCGCGCAATTTTTTAAAAATATCCATAATAAAACGTCAACCTAAACGAGCTTGATCGCGTTATCCTTATGTCCTTATCTTTACGTGTACCCAAGCTTCTGAGCATTGCGTGGGTATCGCGCCCATCACAATTCGACATCAAGGATTTTCATGCAAAGATCTTCTGCCGCTATCGTCTCAACTAGTCTTGCAGTCAGCATTACCATCAGCTTGTCTGCACTGGTATCCCAATCCGCATTTGCCAACGACTATTCGCCTTTATTTAAAGCAAAAAAATATGATGAAGTGGCGCGTGTCGCCAACGCCAAACTCAGCGTAGAGCCGAATAATGCAGATGCATTAATTGCCAAAGCTAAATTGATTTTGATTGAGGGTAAAGAAAGTCGTTTAGACGAAGCGGCAAAGCTAGCTGAGCAGTGCATTAATGCAAATCCAAGCAACTCGGATTGTCAAGAAAGTCTGGGGGAAGTATTAGGCACCAAGGCCATGCGCGGCGGGATTATGTCAGCGATTGGTTATGCCAGCAAAATACGTGATGCCTTCCAAAAAGCAGTCGAACTCAATCCCCAAAATATAGAGGCACGCAGCTCCTTGATGGAGTACTACATGCAAGCGCCAAGCATCGCAGGTGGCGGCAAAGGCAAAGCTGAAAAACTCATTACAGAGACAGTAAAAATCAATCCGGCAGCCGGCACTTTAATGCAAGCCAAGCTGGATATCGCAGATGAGAATTTCAGCAAAGCTGAAGCCGCGATCTTGTCAGTCAACGCTACCAATTCAGAACAGCTGAGCGATATGCAAGCCGATCTGTTGCAAAGTTTAGGCAGCAATTATGCAAAGCAGAAAAAATATGCGGATGCATCCCGTGTATTCCAAGAATCGCAACGTCGCTTCCCGGATAAGCAAGGCGGCTTTTATGGCATGGCCAGAAATCTGCAAGAGCAAGGTAAACACAAAGAAGCCATCACTTTTTTTGAGAAAGCTCTCGCTATCGATGCGCAATCCTATACCTACTATCGCATGGGCCAATGTCTGCAAGCTTTAAGCGACAAAGCCAAGGCGATAGTCACTTTTGAAAAAGCATTGAGCTTTAAACCAGAGCTACCGAAAAAAATTAAAGACGATGTTGAGGCGCAGTTGAAAATGCTGAGAGGCTAATTCGGCGCCTGATCATCAGTAAGTTAGAACTTATTTGCTACCCTCATTTTTTTCTGTTCCTCTGTAAATCATCTACCGTTTCAGGCGAGTGTGGTCTGAAACGGTACACATTCTGCAAATAAGGTCATTTTTATATCAAAAAATTTGACCTCTCCCATGAGTCAATTCACAATCCCTGTGTCGGTACAGCATTAAGATTGCTATCGAACAAGAGAAAGTATGGCACTCATTAATTCGGTCATGAATCACCGAGTAGTAAGTATTTCCAAGCATGTTCGAAACTGAGATTGATCTGAATTTAAATCGTCTGCGTGCTTATTTAAAAAATAGTTGCGTGTACGTGAATAGTTGCGTGGTTACGTCATCTTCTTTGCGAGCTCTTTATCTGCAAGTTTTACAAGGCACTCCATGGCTTTAAGCGCCAAAAAACTTGTCTTCTCCCCTGCTGTCGCTGCCTTGTGCCTGAGCGGGTTATTGTCTGCCTGTAGTTTGAGCACACCTAAGCCAGATCAGCATCTGCTTGATAATAATGCCGCAACTTGGCAAACAAATTTACCACCGTCTGAGAAGGTGGATGTTGCACAAAATCTTTCTGCCTGGTGGGATAGCTGGAACGACGCTACGCTGAGCCAGCTTCAACAAGTTGCGCAGCAACAAAATCAAAGTCTGGCGCAAGCCACCGCCCGTATAGGACAGGCGCGCGCCGATGCGGCAGCAGCGGGAGCTGCGCTTTGGCCTAGCCTCAACCTGACGGCCAGCGTGACGGCTGGTCGCAATCCACAATTACTGCAAACCAGCAAACAGACGCTGGCGATCGCGGGGCTAGATGCCAAGTGGGAAGTCGATTTATTTGGCGCAGTATCGGTAGCTCGCCGCGGCGCAGTAGCGCGGCTCAATACGCGTGAAACCGAGTGGCACGATGCCAGGATTAGTCTTGCAGCAGAAGTTGCCAACACCTATGTCAGCTTACGTGTTTGCGAAGCGCAAGCCGATTTACAGCAACGAGCCTTGCAGTCGCAAGAGCTGGCGCAGCAACTGACAACTCGCAAAGCCGAAGCTGGCTTTATCTCACCGCTGGAGCTGGCACAGCAAGCCGCCGTGGTCGCTAATGTGCAAACCCAATTACAGCGTCAGCAAAGTGATTGTGCGGTACTCGTCAAATCCTTGGTTGTATTAAGCACCTTGCCCGAGGCAGAATTGCGCCAGATGTTGAGCGCACGGCATGGGCAATTGCCGCAAGTCAGTAGTTTTATTGTCGATGCAGTCCCCGCCAAAGTGTTATTGCAACGCCCCGACTTGCGCGCCAGTTTATATAACCTGACCGCTAGTGCGGCAGAGATCGGCGTTGCAGAAGCGCGGCGTTATCCTTCTATATCTTTACTCGGCTCGATCAATGTATTTGGTGTGCGCATTGGCGACCAAACGATGCGCGATAGCAGCTGGTCGTTCGGCCCCAGCCTGGATTTACCCTTGTTTGATGCGGGCAAGCGCAAAGCTGCGGTGGATGGAGCGCAAGCGCGTTATGCCGAGACTCTAGCGGCGTTCCGCCAGCAAAGTTTGATCGCCATCCGCGAAGTCGAAGAGGCAATAGTCAGATTGAATACCGTCAACCAGCATCTGCAAAGCTATGCTGCCATTGAAACAGCGAATACAAAATCACTAGAAAGCGCCGAAGCAGGCGTCCGCTTTGGCAGTAATAGCGTGCTCGATAAAGAAGATGCCTTGCGTCAGCAACTCAGCAGTCAGCAACAAAAATTATCTTTGCAGCGCGATCAGGCAAGTGCCTGGATTGCGCTGTATAAAGCGGTCGGTGGTGATTGGAAAACCACCTCGATAACAGAATAAATACCTATGCAGACACTTTGATATAAATAAATACTCCCTACAGGTATATTTAAGTTGTCCATATAATCATTGGACAATAGGGTATATTTAAAAAAATAATGGGGGAGTATATTGTATTTCCCGGTATTTATATGCTCATATTCTGTTGAGTGAATGCAGGGAAAAGAATTGCAGAGAAAAGAATTTTACGGAGTCGGCATATGAAGTACGTACTCGATCATAAAAGAACAGCCATCATCGTCAGCGCCTTGCTGATACTGATGTTGCTCATCCTTGTCTTTGCCAAAAGAGGTTTGTCAGCAGATCAGACCGGCAATACTAGTCACAGCGCCAAAGGTGACATCAACACCAATCTTGGCGCCAGCGCCGTTGGCTTAGGTAATGCAGCAGCTGCAGCAGGTTCCGTACGTCCCTCCCTCAGCGTGACGGTAGCGACCATACAAAATACGGCATGGGCCGGTAGCAGCAGCGCCAATGGCAGCATCGCTGCATGGCAAGAGGCCATCATCGGCACCGAACTCAACGGTGTACGGCTTAATGAATTACTGGTGCAGGTTGGTGACAAGGTCAAACGTGGTCAACTGCTCGCCAAATTTTCTGAAGAGACGATCAGCACTGAAGTCGCCCAGCAGGAAGCGATGCTGGCTGAGGCGGAAGCGACCTTGGCGGAAGCCCAAAGCAATGCCAGACGAGCGATGCAGTTAAAAGAAAGCGGCGCCATCAGCATCCAGCAAATCAACCAGTATGCCACTGCCAGAAATACCGCATTTGCCCGTATGTCCGCCGCCAAGGCAAGTGTGCAATCGGCGCGATTACGACTAAAGCAAACCCGCATTGTTGCACCGGACGATGGTGTGATCTCTGCCCGCAGCGCGACCATCGGCGCAGTTGCACAAAGCGGTCAGGAATTATTTCGTCTGATTCGCCAGGGCAAGCTGGAATGGCGCGCAGAAATGACGGCAGAAGACAGTGCCCGTATCAATATCGGTCAGCAAGTAAACGTGTTCGCTACCGATGGCAGCGTTATTCAAGGCAAAGTCAGAATGCTGGCACCGACGGTAGACACACAAACTCGTAAGACCCTGGTGTATGTGGATTTGCTGGAGGGAGCAAATAAAACTGGCGTGATGAATAATCTCAAAGCAGGCATGTTTGCCAAAGGTGCGTTCGTATTGGCTGAGACCAACGCGATCTCCGTACCCAGTACAGCGGTCGTGATGCGTGACGGTTATGCCAGTATCTTTGTGATGGACACTAGCAAGGACGTAACGAAGGACATCGGCAAAGTAAAGCAATTGCGGGTGACCACCGGCAGAACCCAAAACGGCAGAACTGAAATCCTGAGTTCTCTCAATAATGGACTCTCAGCGACATCAAAAGTGATCGACAGCGGGGCTGGTTTTTTGGCCGATGGCGACATCGTCAGAGTGGTGAGTGCAACTCCCGCCTCTTCCAGCCCAAAGTAAGGCCAGCGCATGATGAACTTTTCTTCCTGGTCGATCAAAACACCGATTCCGGCGCTATTGCTGTTTATTCTGCTGACCCTGGCTGGTCTGCTCGCTTTTCATGCGATGAAGATACAGGACTTTCCTGATATCGAATTGCCGATGATTACCGTCGCCACATCCCTCCCCGGCGCGGCTCCGGCACAGATAGAAACTGAGATCACCCGCAAGCTGGAAAACGCGCTGGGCACGATGCAGGGAGTCAAACATTTGTACTCCACCGTACAAGATGGCATGTCGCTTACCACCATCGAGTTTGTGCTGGAAAAACCTATGCTGGAAGCATTAGACGATGTCCGTAATGCCGTCAGCACCGTGCGCGGAGAATTGCCAGGCGACGTGAAAGATCCTGTGATCAGTAAGGTGGAATTTTCCGGCGTCCCGTTTCTGGTGTACACCGTCGCCTCTGGCAAATTAGATGAAGAAGGTTTGTCCTGGCTGGTGGATAACCAGATCACTAAGTCCTTGATGTCGGTACCGGGTCTGGGCAAAGTTGCACGGGTGGGCGGCGTCGACCGTCAGGTCCTGGTTGAACTCAATGCTGCCAGCATGGCGGCACTGAATGTCTCCGCCGCCGAAGTCTCGCGTCAGCTAGTCCAAGTGCAGCGTGATGCCTCTGGTGGTCGCGCCAATATTGGTAACAGTGAACAGGCAGTCCGTACCATCGCCACCGTCGCCAGCGCAGCCGAACTCGCCAACATGGAATTGAGCCTGAGTGATGGTCGCCGGCTGCAACTCAAACAAATCGCCCATGTACAAGACACCGTCGCCGAACGACGTTCAATCGCGCTACTGGATGGCAAACCGGTGGTCGGTTTTGAAGTTACACGTAGTCGAGGTGCGAGCGAAATTACGGTCGCCAAAGGCGTACGTGATGCCTTAAACAAATTACAAGCGAGCCATCCGGATTTAATTCTGGACGAAGCGTATAACATGGTCGAGCCAGTACAAGAATCCTTTGACGGTTCTATGTATTTGCTGTTTGAGGGCGCACTGCTGGCGGTACTGGTGGTCTGGTGGTTCTTGCGAGATTGGCGCGCGACTCTGGTATCTGCCGCAGCATTACCATTGTCTGTCATACCGACTTTTCTCGGCATGTATTTGTTTGACTTTACGCTCAACACCGTAACGCTATTATCGCTAGCGCTGGTAGTCGGTATTCTGGTCGATGATGCGATTGTAGAAATCGAAAATATCGTACGCCATTTGCGCATGGGTAAGACGCCTTATCAAGCGGCGATGGAGGCCGCAGATGAAATAGGCTTGGCAGTCATCGCCACGACCTTCACTCTGGTTGCAGTATTTTTGCCAACGGCGTTTATGACTGGCATCGCCGGTAAATTCTTTAAGCAATTTGGCTGGACTGCGGCATTGGCAGTACTGGCATCCTTAGTCGTCGCACGTTTGTTAACGCCGATGATGGCGGCCTATTTTCTGAAACCTATTGTGCATCCGAGCAGCGACAGCAAGCTGATGCAAACCTATATGCGGGTGGCGGAATGGTGTCTGGAACATCGATTGATGACGTCGATTTTGGCGGGCATTTTCTTTTTTGGATCGCTTGCGCTAGTACCATTTTTACCGACTGGCTTTGTACCACCGGACGACCGTTCACAAACCGTCGTCAAGTTAGAACTACCGCCTGGCAGTTCGTTTAAAGACACTTTCGCTGTGGCAGAACAAGCGCGAAAAATTCTAGAAAAACGTAAAGATATTACCAAAATTTATACCTCTGTCGGCAGCGGTAGCGCAGGCTCTGATCCATTTGGCGAGGGCGGCATTAGCTCAGTCAACAAAGCCAATTTGACACTCACGCTGAGTCCCCGATCACAACGCAGCGAGACAAAAACAGTGATAGAAGGCAAGTTACGTCAGGTATTACAAGTGCTGCCGGGTGTGCGAATCAATATCGGACTTGGTGGTACGGGAGAAAAACTACAACTCTCGTTAAGCGGAGATAACCCCGATACTTTAAACAGCGCAGCAGAGGCAGTGCAGAGAGATTTACGTACTTTGTCAGGCGTCGGCGCGATTAGCTCAAACGCCAGCCTGCTCCGGCCAGAAATTATTATCCGTCCAGACTCCGCCCGCGCCGCCGATCTCGGCGTGAGCACTGTGGCGATTGCAGAAACGATACGCGTCGCTACCGTCGGCGACTATGACGTTGGTCTGGCAAAATTGAATTTGCCTGAGCGCCAGATACCGATCGTAGTGCGGTTCCCGCTAGGGTCACGCAATGATCTCTCGCAGTTATCCCAACTCGCGGTACCTGGCAAAACTGGACATGTGCTACTGAGCCAAGTCGCTGATCTAAGCATGGGCAGCGGTCCGACACAAATTGGCAGAATGGACCGATCACGCAACGTCACCTTTACCATAGAGTTGAACGATAAAACTTTAGGTGAGGTCAGCGATGCCGTCGATACCCTGCCAAGCTTAAAGAATCTTCCGGCTGGCGTCATCCGCACAGAAATTGGCGATGCCGAAGAGATGAAGACGCTGTTTGCGAGTTTCGGGCTGGCGATGCTGACGGGGGTATTGTGCATCTACATGGTGCTGGTATTGCTGTTCCATGATTTTATGCAACCAGTCACGATTCTGGCAGCTTTACCTTTATCCATAGGCGGGGCTTTTGTCGCACTACTATTAACGCACAGCGCATTCTCTATGCCGTCTTTGATTGGCTTAATCATGTTGATGGGCATCGCCACTAAAAACTCTATCCTTCTGGTCGAGTATGCCATCGTGGCACGTCGCAACGGACTGTCGCGTCGCGCTGCATTGCTAGATGCCGGACATAAACGCGCGCGCCCTATCTTAATGACCACCATTGCTATGGGCGCTGGCATGCTGCCAATTGCTTTGGGCATCGGCATTGATCCTAGTTTTCGCGCACCGATGGCAATCGCCGTCATCGGTGGTTTGATTACCTCCACCCTGCTTTCATTACTGGTGGTACCAGTCGTATTTACCTATGTTGACGACCTTGTACAAAAAGTAATGCGACGTACAGTAAAAACAGCGCACGCCACTACCGCTGCGGACGAATAACGATCACCGCAGCAAATCACCACGCCTATCGCATGCATGCGGTGATCGTCACAAAATATTGATACCTGCCGATCGTATTAATGGTCGGTTTGCGCTCACGCAGCAGCGCACTTTTTGCTGCTTTTTATATATTTAATGCAAGCATTTTAACTCTGCAAAATCATGATCATTTTGCTGTAAAACACGATTAAAAATAAGCTAAAAAATAAGATCAAAAATATCATTAAATAAGTACCATTAATTATTTAAACGATTTTTAATCGAAGTTAACCTCCAATGGCTGTGCAATGCATGTCATTAAAGGGTCATAAAAATATGCATATCGATATGTTGTTATCAATTAACAACAATTTCTGCACTATTTCCCTAAAAAAAACGCAAATCCTTGACTTGATTTCTTACTCATAAGTTAATGAGCAATCGTTTGCGCAAGCGATTGCTTTTTTCTGCTTTTTTATCGTTTTAGGAAATCAGAAAGTCATGAGGCAATTTATTTGTGTCTACGATTGCGTCGAGGTGTCACAGCCAATATCAGGGTCGGCGTATTGATATCAGTCGTCAACAAAAGATGTAGAGCACAACAATAACAAGAACAGGTCTGCAGCGAAGTCTGCTTTTCTTCCCTTCGGCCGTATCAATCTTGTTGCAGTTTTTTATTAGCTAGCTTCAGATTTACTCAATGTACTTGGTTCGGAACATACCGAATTTACTCAACAGCCGTCTTAAGGGAGAAACAACTCGTGCACAACTTTACACATCATCTGAGTCATCGCATCAAACTAAAAACCCTCGCCTATCAACTCAGTCTGGTCTGCGCTTTAGGTGTGGCAGCAAGTAGTAGCGCTATGGCCTCATACGCCGATCATCATGAATTTGAGGCGACGCTGCATGTACCTTTTCGTGCAGATGCTAGTCTGCGGACTGGTGACGAGTCGCGTTATTTCACGATGGAATTTGAATTCCCCCTGCTGGAACAAGAACAATCCGTCACCTGGCGTCTGGAGCTGATCAGCCCGACCGGGAAAGTCGTCAACAAATGGTATGGCGTAGAAAAATTATTTAAAAAAACTATCACAACCAAAGTATTGTGGGCAGGTCGTCCATATGGCTCGACTAGCTTATCTTCCAACGTACCTAATGGTTTATACCAAGTGCGCTTGACTGCAACATCCAATGACACGAGTGGTTTGACTGCTTTGGCTGGCGGTGCAGGTGCACAAGACAAATTAGTAGAAAACGTATTAGCCAAGTCTAAAACTGAAATCATTTCTCAAAGCTGGCCTATGCAAGTGGGTACGCTCACCGCACCGTCTATGCCGAGTTTTAAAGCCTTGCCTACTCGCGCAAAAAGTGGCACAAGCCTCGCTAGCACTAAAACACTCAGCTCAACTGCTGCTGGCGGTACAGTCAGTTCTTTAGCCGTTGCGGCACCAAGCAGTTTGCCGTACACAATCTATTTCGGTAACTTGCATAGCCAGACAAATCACAGCGATGGCGGTGGCGCTCTGAGTTCTTGTACCGGCGCACAAAATCCGCAATCTGCCGCACTTGGCCCGACAGATGCCTACCAATATGCGTTAAACCGTGGTCTGGATTTTTTGATGACGTCGGAACACAATCATATGTACGACGGGTCTGACAGCACCAATGCTTCTGCCGTACCAGCAACCGCAAAAAATCTATATCAATCGGGACTAACGGCGGCGACCAGCTTCAATTCTGCACATTCAAACTTCTTGGCTATTTATGGCATGGAATGGGGCGTCATTAGCAATGGCGGCCATATGAATATTTTCAATTCCAACGAATTACTGGAATGGGAATATAACAGCAGCAATCAGTTGATTGGCGACACCTACACAGCAAAAAGTGACTACGCCGCGCTGTATACTTTGATGCGTCAACGCGGCTGGATCGGCCAATTTAATCATCCAGCAGCTACAGGCCAGTTCAACGCCGGTGGCGTTGATTTGGGCTATACCGCTGATGGCGATCAGGCGATGGTAATGTGCGAAGTGCTGAACACTTCTGCGTTCTCAACCAATACCACCGAGACCGAAACTAGCCGTAGTAATTACGAAGCGGCCTGTAATAAAGCGTTGGAAGCTGGTTATCACGTTGCCTTCAGCACAGATCAAGATAACCACTGTGCTAACTGGGGTGCTTCTTACACCAACCGCACTGGCGTGTTGCTACCAACCGGAACGACCTTAAACACAGCCAACTTCCTGGCTGCATTAAAGGCGCGCCGAGTGTTTGCGACGATGGATAAAAATTCCCAATTGGTCTTGACTGCCAACGGCCATTTGATGGGCGAGCGCTTTACCAATACCGGTGCGTTAACTCTGGTCACTAACTTTGCCAGCAGTACGGGACGTACTGCTGCAACGGTAGCAATTTACGAGGGTGTGCCTGGACGTAACGGCACGGTCACACAATTGTCCAGCACTGCCACAACGACCATCACACCAGCAGTCGGTGAGCATTTTTACTATGCAAAAATCACTCAGGATGACGGCAATATTTTGTGGTCTGCACCGATGTGGGTAACGCAGTCCACAGGCTCAGGCGGCTCCAGCGATACAACGCCGCCAACAGTCAGCGCAACCGAAAGTGGTACCAGCGGTAATATCACTTTATCCGCCAGCGCCAACGACAATGTCGGCGTCAGTAAAGTTGAGTTTTATGTCGATAGCGTTCTGAAAGGTAATGCCACCAGTTCGCCATATAGCTTGTCGTTGAATTCAACAACACTGAGCAATGCCTCCCATTCGTTGGTCGCCAAAGCCTACGATGCGGCGAACAATGTCGGCACTTCCAGCGCAGTCAATTTTACGGTCAGCAATGCGACCAGCGACACCACGCCGCCAACGGTCAGCGCGACTGAAAGCGGCACTAGCGGCACCATCACTTTGTCGGCAACGGCGAGCGATAACGTTGGGGTTACTAAAGTTGAGTTTTATGTCGATAACACTCTCAAAGGCAGCGCCACGACCACACCTTACTCACTGACGCTAAACTCCACTACGCTCACCAATGCAAGCCATAGCTTAACGGCCAAAGCTTACGATGCCGCCAATAATGTTGGCACATCCTCAGCAGTCAATTTCACCGTTAATAACGCGGCGGCATCGACTCAGTTGATTGTAAATGGTGGATTTGAAAGTGGTGCAAGCTCATGGACAGCGACTAGCGGCGTAGTCAGTTCTGACAGCAGCCAGGCAGCACATGGCGGAACGTATAAAGCGTGGATGGATGGTTATGGCGCTGCACATACGGATTCCATTTATCAGCAAGTCACGATTCCCGCTACCAGCACAACCGCAACGCTGAGCTTCTGGCTGAAAGTCATCTCTGACGAAACGACGACCACCAATGCCTATGACACCCTGCAAGTGCAAATCCGTAATAGCAATGGCACGGTACTCGCGACACTGGCGACTTACTCCAACTTAAATAAAGGCAGTACTTACGTTAACAAAACCTTTGATTTGAGCTCGTACAAAGGTCAGACTGTTCGCGTGTACTTCTTAGGTGTGGAAAATAGCACCGTCGCAACTTCGTTCCTGATTGATGATGTCAGCTTAATTGCGCAATAAAAAAATCTGTTGGAACTGGCGCAAGCCAGTTCCAACAGATTCATCCATTAAGCATTACGCCATAGTTAGCTTTAATACGCTACGACGTCACACAAAATAATCGCGCCAGTTTGGAATTTACAAGCTAGCGTTTTTTATTGAAAACCTCTTACTGGTAAATTAGCACCGCGTTGTATCCAGTTCTTCGGAGAGTACACAGTGCGGCCATCGGTAACATGCAATGTATAAGCATGGCGAGATACCGCAGAGCGATTCGGTGCGCTGTAATGTGGCAACAAACCATGGAAGCAAACCAGGCTACCCGCTTTGACTTCTAAAGGCACCGCTGTACTATCATCCGGCCAAGGCATCGCGTCTAATTTCTCTACGATGACGTGATCGCCCTCACGGATAAAACGTTCGCGCAAGGGAGTTCTGTGTCCACCCGGTTCTGCCCACAAACAACCGTTTTCTAAAGACGCATCCTCCAGCGCAAACCAGAACGTAGTCACACTGATTGGCGTCGTATCAAAGTAAGTAGCATCTTGATGCCAGCGTACTTCGCCACCAATGCCTGGCTGTTTAAAGATATACATGGATTGCCAAATTTGCGGCTCCACCAGACCTAAATCCTGCGCCACTTGCGCCAACTTGGCATCACGTGAAAAAGCAATAAAAACCGGATCAATATCATGCAAGGCGTGGCCGATTTTGTTGATCGATAAAGATTTATCCTGCTTCAGTTCGCCGTCCGGACCAAATGCCTCTTCCTCAAAAAAACAGCGCACCTTATCGGCCGAACCTAAAAAATAGTCGTCTGTCGATTTCTCTTGCTCTTGGGTAGTAAAGATAGACTTGCTCTCAGCAGTGTCAAACTGCTCCACAATCAAACCCGCGCGTTCGCGCAATGCAGCGATCTCGGCAGCAGATTTAAAGTCCGGCACGATCAAATAACCATCCTGAATAAATTGCTCTTTTTGGGCGACGCTCAACATGATACTTTTCCCTCTATGTGTGGCAAACGATGAATTCTCTGCAAGTCAAATCAGATGTTACTAGCTGTATGATACAAAATTATACGCTTGGCAGAATGTTAGCTATTTAAAGAACCGGATCTCACCAAGGTTGGAACAAGCGCTCTAGTTTTATCAGTTATCGTGGCTAATTCCTTAAAACCAGGCAATTTTGTGTAAAATTGTGCCGCTTTGTCGTGCATCAGCTTCGACACTATTATAAGAAAGATATCGAGATGAATGAAGTCCCAATGAATAAAGTCGTCATCAGCGGCACTGGTCTGTTTACTCCATCCCAATCTATCAGCAATGAAGAATTAATCGCTAGTTTCAATGCCTATGTTAATCAATTTAATGCACAAAATGCGACGGCAATTGCCAGCGGTGAAGTAACTGCATTAGAAGAATCCAGCGTCGGCTTTATCGAAAAAGCCTCCGGCATTAAAGCACGCTTTGTCATGGAAAAAGAAGGCGTGCTCGACATCAATCGTATGACGCCGCGCATACCAGAACGCAGTGACGAAGAACCCTCCATCATGTGCGAAATGGCCGTGATTGCCGCCACACAAGCATTAGAACGCGCAGGTCGTACCGCCGCCGATGTGGATGCGGTCATTGTCGCTTGCAGCAATTTGCAACGCGCCTACCCAGCTATTGCAGTAGAAGTACAAAGTGCCTTGGGCATCGATGGCTACGGTTTTGATATGAATGTTGCCTGCTCATCTGCCACCTTTGGTATTCAGGCTGCGGTCAGTGCCATACAAAGCGGCCAGGCGCGCTCAGTGCTGGTGGTCAACCCAGAAATTACGAGTGGCCATTTAAACTGGCGTGACCGCGATAGTCATTTCATTTTTGGTGATGCATGCACTGCGATTTTGGTAGAGCGCGCAGATCTGGCAACGTCTGCCGATCAGTTTGAAATCATTGGTCTCAAATTAAAAACCCAGTTCTCCAATAATATCCGTAACAACTTCGGCTTCTTAAACCGTGCAGATGAATCCGGCATTGGCAAACCCGATAAGCTTTTCCGTCAGCAAGGTCGCAAAGTATTTAAAGAAGTTTGTCCGATGGCAGCTGCAACCATTACGGCAACAGTACAAGAAGCAGGGATACAAATCCCTGAAGTACAACGCTTCTGGTTACACCAGGCTAATCTAAATATGAATCTGCTGATCGCTCGTATGATACTTGGACGCGACGCAACGGCGGAAGAATCGCCAACAATTTTGGATACCTATGCGAATACGTCATCGGCAGGCTCCATCATCGCTTTCCACAAGTATCAGGATGATTTAGCGAGCGGCGCAGTCGGTGTGATTTGTTCGTTTGGTGCAGGTTATTCGATCGGTTGCGTAGTCGTTAAAAAGCTCTGATCGTAAGCATCCCTAAAACAAAAAAGCTGCGATATAAACGCAGCTTTTTTGTTTTAAGGGTTGTCACCTTTTTAAACTGCCAAGGCTTTTTCTAACAAGGCATGCAGCTCTGTAAAGGACGGTTCTCCGACATAACGCTTAAGAATATTACCTTGCTTGTCGATGACATAGGTCGTTGGGGTTAATTTAACTTCACCAAATGCTTTTGCTAAGGCGCCGTCAATATCTAGAGCTACGTTAAAAGGTAACTGCCGGGTTTCAGTGTAATTGAGTACATAATTCGGCGGATCGTAGCTCATCGCAACAGCAACAAATTCCAAGCCTTGCGTATGATATTTATTATAAGTTTCTATCATATGTGGCATCTCAGCGACACAAGTAGTGCAGGAAGTCGCCCAAAAATTGACCATGACGACTTTGCCGCGCAAACTCTGCGCACTAATTTTTTCACCTTTCAGATTTACAAAAGTGACGTCCGGCACAATTGCCTTATTTGACAGTGATTGATAAAACAAGACGCACAGCGTAATTAAAGCTGCGCCAGCAATAACGGAAAAAATTCTGAACTTGATCGGGGAAGAAGGCGCCAACATAAGAAACCACCAGAGATGTACACAACAGAATCCCATTATACGACCGATGCCGTATTATGGTGGCTGACTATCTCTTGCAAAATTAATATGCTGACTGAAATAACATTGCAACAACGTAGACGAAAACTAATCAGTGGTTTGCTCACATTACTGATACCCAGCTTTGCATGGTCAGAAAAGAGTAGCGTCGTCTTGCTGCTGGCGGAAGCGAGCCCTGATCAAAATCCACAAATTCCCGTCAATGATACTTTTCGCAAAACGATGGATTACGTCGAAAAAGAACTCGATGTTAACTTTGAAATACGACACTATCCATGGAACCGCTTACTCAAAAATCTCAATCAAGGCGAGGGCTTAGCCTTTGGATTATCCAAGACCAAAGAGCGCCTGCGGACATTACACTTTTCTGACCCTGTATATACAAGCTATGTATGGATGATCACTTTAAGCAACAGCGTTTTTCCATACCAATCTATACAAGATTTAAAAGGTAAAAAAATTGGAATAATCCGAGGCTCTAGTTATGGAGATGAATTTGATGCACAAAAAAACAGTGCGTTCACTGTAGACGAAGACACCTACTCAATTACTTCGCGATTACAAAAATTAATCAACAAGCGAACCGATGTTATTTTGGTAGGACATCGTAGCGATAACCCGACCAAAATCGAAAGCATCATCAACAACTTAATCCCAAAACTGTCACTAGAGTCCGCCTTGCCATCGGGTGTGAAGTTTGCTGTATTAGGCAAGCCACTGAGTACCGATCACATCCATTTCGCCATTTTAGCGAGCCAGGATAATGGCATCATCAACCGCATTAATACGGTGATCCAAAAAGCAAAAAAAACTAGCGCACTGGAATAATCTGTACGCTAGTCTTCTAAGACTCTTTTAATAGCGCAGCAAGCGACTACTTCTTAGCACCAAAAACCAAAAGTAAACCACCAACAACAATCGCACTAATGCCAGCCCAGACTGGTACGTTGACGGTTTCTTTTTCTTTTACGGATAATTCAATTGGCCCTACTTTTAAAGCTGTGCTGTCTTTGGTATAGCTAAAGCCGCCATAAATTAAACCCAGCACGCCAGCCAGGATTAAAGCGATAGCGACGAATTTGATTGCATTCATTTTTTCTTTCCTTGATCAGTGAAATCTCAGTTCCACCTCAGTTACACCACAGTTACAAATGAACGCCAGAAGGGATTTTCTGGCGGTATTACAAATCTAATGGCGCAGAAATCGTCTTGCCCGACACATGGGTGGTCAGCACAATCGCGGTCGAGGTCGAGCCAAATGCATTCAGTGCATTGATGATGCGTTGCAGATGTTCGACATCGGTTGCCAGCACCCGCATCACAGCCCCATCCTCACCCGTTACGGTATAGCAATCAATAATCTCCGGGCAGTCGGCAACGTATTGTGCATAGGGGCGACCTTGCTGAGTCGATAAACGTATCATCGCCGTGATCTGGTAGCCAAGTGCTTTAGGATTGATATCAGCGCGGTATCCACGGATCACCTGGGCGCTCTCCAGCCGCTTAATGCGCTCGGACACAGCAGGTTGGCTCAGATGGATTTGACGACCAATTTCTGCATGCGTCATGCGAGCGTCCTGCTGCAAGAGCTGTAGAATTTTTTGGTCAAAGTTGTCAATTTTTTGGGTCATGATTTTGGTTAACTTATGATCGTCAGCGCTTGCCACAGGTTTGATAGGTGTCTGCCATGATATTCAAGCCAATCCATTGCAATCGTCCTATTTTGCTGATGGAATGCTCTTTAAAAGAGTGTGCTTACTTGTTACAGTGTAAATCAAATTTAACTAATCTTTTAAAGAAAATACTATGATTTCTCATCAGCAGATCGCCCGCATTGCGCAACAATTCCAGACTCCTTGCTGGGCTTATGACGCCAACATTATTCGCCAGCAAATTGCCCGTTTGCGCCAGTTTGATGTCATCCGTTTTGCGCAAAAAGCCTCAAGCAATATTCATCTGCTGAGCCTGATGCGAGAAGAAGGCGTCATGGTCGATGCAGTCTCGCTAGGAGAAGTAGAGCGGGCGCTGGCCGCTGGCTATGTTCCAGATGCGCAAGCAAAGCACGCCCCCATCGTTTTCACCGCTGATTTACTGGACAAGCATGCCTTAAAGCGTGTGATAGAGCTGAACATCCCGGTCAATTGCGGCTCACCTCAAATGCTGGAACAGTTAGGCCAAGCCCATCCCGGTCATGCGGTCTGGTTGCGAATTAACCCCGGCTTTGGACATGGACACAGCCGCAAAACCAATACCGGTGGCGAACAAAGCAAACACGGTATCTGGTATGAGCATCTGGCAGAGAGTCTGGCACTGATCGCGCACTACAAACTAACGCTGGTTGGCTTGCATATGCACATTGGCTCAGGCGTGGATTACGATCATCTGCAAAGCGTCTGCGATGCGATGATTTCTCAGGTTAAAACTTGTGCTTGCGATATGTCGGCCATCTCCATTGGCGGTGGTTTATCCATTCCTTACCGTGATGGTGAAGCGGTGGTGGATACCGATCATTATTTCCAAATCTGGGCGAAAGCGCGCGAGCAAATTGAGGCGCATCTGGGTCACGGCATCAGCATGGAAATTGAACCTGGTCGTTTTTTGGTCGCTCAATCAGGCATCCTGATCTCTGAACTGCGTGCGCAAAAACAAGTCGGCAATAACTTCTTCGCCTTAGTTGATGCAGGCTTTAACGATCTGGCACGTCCCGCGATGTATGGCAGCTACCACCGCATCAGCGCCCACGCTGCGGATGGCACGCCACGCACAATGGACTTAAAAGCCACCGTCGTTGCTGGCCCACTATGTGAATCCGGCGATGTATTTACGCAAGAAGATGGCGGCGTCGTCACAACCCAAGACTTGCCTTTATGTGAGATTGGCGATTTGCTGGTGTTCCATGACACCGGCGCTTATGGTGCGAGCATGTCATCCAACTACAATAGCCGCCCGCTGATACCCGAAGTGTTAGTCGATGGCGACCAGATCAAGCAGATTCGTCGTCGCCAGACAGTGCAGGATCTGATTGCGCTAGAACAAATTTGATCGCTTTTCTGAAAACCATTTATTAAATTAAATTGGATTAAATTAAATTCAATTTAGATCGTCCAATCATAATGCGGCTTCTGGACGCTTTTCATGCCAGAAGCCGCATTATCATTGGACCTTTAATTTTGGGGAACTTCTACTTACTAAACACCAGTTTCAATTCATCACTAAGCCAACATCGGCAAGCAAAACCAAAATCTCGTGCCCTCGCCCTCGGCACTGTCAAAACCTATCCTGCCGTCCATTTTTTCTATCAAGGTTTTGCTGATATGCAAACCCAAACCTGTACCGCCCTGGTTGCGGGTGCTGCTGCTATCGGCCTGCGCAAACTGACCAAAAATCTTTGGTTTGAATAATTCTGGAATACCGCAGCCTTGATCAATCACTTGCACCCGGTAAGCACCCTCATGCAGATCAATCATGATCTTGATCGCCATCTGCGCAGAAGAGAATTTGATCGCATTAGAAATTAAATTGGCAAATACTTGCAGCAGGCGTCCGGCGTCGGCATCGACCATTGCGGCCGGTAAGTCGCTATTAAAATCAATACTCACCTGGAACTCATCGGCATAGGCCTGATTGGCTTCTATCGAATGCTGCGCGAGCAATATCAAGTCGTGCCTTTGCAGATTCAGGATCAAAGCGCCCGCCGACAATTTGTTCATATCCAGAATATCGTTGACCAAGGCCAGCAAGCGTTTGCTATTGCGGTGCGCCACTTTGATGAGCTGCTCTGCCTTTTCTGGCAATGCGCCCATGACGCCAGATTCCAGCAAACTTAAAGACCCGCGTATCGACGTCAGCGGTGTGCGTAATTCATGACTCACCATAGAAATGAATTCAGTTTTAATCGTATCCATCATGCGACTCTCCGTCACATCCTGAAAAGTCCCTATCATGCGTACCGCTTGCTGATTTTCATACACTACTTCGCCGACAGAGCGACACCAGATCGCGCGGTTTTTTGCTGTGGTAAGCGGGAATTCAATTTCAAAACCATTCCCGCTATCAATCGCTTTTTGGATTGCCTCTTGGACGATGGGGCGAACATGGGGTAAATAGAAATTAATCGCTTGTTCTAGTGTCGGCTGGAATCCCGGCTCTGTGTCATGAATCAAACACGTCTGATCAGACCAGGTCACTTCTGATGTAAGCAGATTAACGCCCCAGGCACCCACCCCTGCCAGACGCGCCGCAGATTGCAGCAAGGCTTCGCTGCTACGAATTTTTTGTTCATTTTCACGACGCTCGGTGATGTCGGTTTGGATCGCAATAAAGTGACTTAGCTGGTTGGCCTGATCAAACACGGGTTGCATATTCAGACTGATCCAATACGCCTTCCCTTGCTTGTTGTAATGCAAAATCTCCGTCTTGCATTCGACCGCTTGCGCCAGGCAAGTCATGATGTAATCCACGGTGGCGGGGTCTGTGCCAGGCCCATGCAAAATACGGTTAGGCTTTTGGCCCATCATCTCCTGCGAGCTGTAGCCCGACATTTTGGTAAAAGTCGTGTTGACCCACTCAGCCTCGCCTCGCGCATTATTAATAATGACGCCACTGTCGGTGTAACGAGCCACTAAGGATAATTGTTCAAACTGACGGGCGATGGTGTTGAGGCGGGCTGCGCTATCTTCAGCAAGCGCCAGTTTTTTGACTAACACATTGGCTTGTAATTCTACTTCGACCAACTGTGCCAGCGTGCGTAAGCTTTCTTCATCGGCGCTGTCAAATTCCCGTGGCTGGCTATGTACCAGACATAGACTGCCAATCCGAAAACCGTTCGGACTACGCAAAGGCTGGCCTGCATAAAAACGAATATAGGGTTCGCCGGTAACGGCAGGATTGTCGCTAAACCGAGGGTCGGTCAAAGTATCTCGCACAACCAGCGGCTGAGCATTCAGAATAGTATGGCCGCAGAACGAAGTGTTGCGAGGCGCTTCTTGTACCTCTAGCCCAACGGTAGATTTGATCCACACGCGGTCTTGATCTACCAGATTAATCATCGCCATTTCTACCCTAAACAGGCGTTGCGCCAACAAGGTAAGTCGATCAAAACGATACTCTTTTGGCGTATCTAATACACATAAATCCCGCAGCTCTTGCAAGCGATCTGCATCGTTACTCGGGATTGGTGCTTCTAGCATGCAAGCTCCTGGATGAATGCCACAAATCTATTTGTGGCCGGAGCTTAGAGCATACTCTGAGTGCCGTTTGTATGCTTCACATGCAGGCTGTTCTGAACTACATTCAACGCCTAAGAGACAATTTTTTGCAAAAAAATTCAATTAGTTGATAGATAAAAAACAAAATCCTTTGTCCATACATTCTGCGCCTTCCCAAGCATTTTCATGCTGGAGGCCGCATTCTGATTGGACATCTGTTTTTGACGTTTTATTTTAAGCAATCACTACTTCGATAAGCTGTGGCTTAATGACCAGCTAAAACTATTCCCGCCGAGCGCAAGATTACCCTGACATTTTTTAAAAGCCTCGATAAAAGCATCGGTGTGTTCACTAGCATGATCAATGGTCTGGGTAAACGCCAGTGCCCTGATGACGCCGGGCGCGTTGGTAGTTAAAGTGGACGTCATCGTAGCGACAACCTGCTCTTTATCAACCAGCTCAGCAGCACAAGCAAAGACAGCGTCATCGGTAGATTCAAACGTGACGCTTAACTGGTAAGGGCCATCACCTATGGTTTTTGCCAACGCTGTTGGAGTAGAAGTTGATGCCGTAGAAGAACATGCTGACAAGAAAAAAACAGCGCAGGCAACAGCCAAAATCGTGGGGACAAAATACTTAATGACAGAACGAGACATGAATGATTTTTACAAAAACAAATAACACTAGATGATGATGCGGAGCGGCATTTTACCAAGCTATGCGGCGATATCCTGAAATTGCATGTAATTCAGTGTAATTCGATATTGCAGCTTACTGCTTTTAACGGCCTTCCAATATAACAGGAAGGTAAAAGCAAGCGCCTCTACCTTCCTTAACACTTCCTATGCAACAACTGCGTCCCACTCATCATGGGTTTGAGGTTGACCATGCGCTTGATGAGCAATTGCCGCATGTCTGGCATACACAGCGCTGGCAAAAGCACGGCCTTGCGACAGGGATCGCAGATCGGTCGTATGCCCGAACAATTTCTTGAGCGGGACATCAGCCACGACTTCTACCCGGCCTGTATGTTCTTCTATCCCCAGCACCCGGCCATTACGACGTTGCAGATCACCGATCACATCACCGGCATTGGCCGCTGGGGCATCAACGGTGACTGTCATGACGGGTTCTAGCAGGACTGGATTAGCAAGTTTCAGCCCGGATAAAACGGCTTCTTTCGCCGCCACCATAAACGCCATTTCACTACTATCTATCGCATGATAATCACCGTCCAGCAAAGTGACTTTGATGCCCGTGACGCGATGCCCAAGCGGACCTTGCGCCAGTGCCTGCCGTATGCCTTTTTCTACCGCAGAGAAATATACATTAGGAACTACGCCGCCCTTGATAGCATTCTCAAATGCAAACTCACCGTCAAACAACGCCACCCTCATCACAACACGTGCATATTGCCCTTTGCCACCAGTTTGCTTAGACACTTTGCCCTCAACCTCGACCGTCGGGCCTGCAATCGTCTCTTTGTAGGCCACATGTGGCGCACCGACTTTGACTTCTACACCAGCCTCGCGCCGCACTCTTTCAAGCACGACATCCAGATGCAGCTCACCCATACCCCATAAAATAGTCTCGCCGGTTTCTGGATTGCCTTCCAGACGTAAAGACGGATCTTCACGACGGAAGCGATCCAGCGTAGCGATCATTTTTGCTCTATCGCTGCTATTACCCGGTTCTATCGCAAGAGCCACAACAGGTTCACCGGCATCGATGGTTTCTAACACCAGCGGCACTGCTTTCGACGACAAAGTCTGGCCTGTCAGCACATCTTTTAAACCAGCGATAGTAATAATACTGCCCGCCTCCGCCTGGCTAACACCAGTGCGACGATCGGCATGCACAATATACAAACGCCCTACCCTGACCGGCGCCTGCAAACTGGCATTCCAGACCGTATCGCCCTCATGCAAAGTACCGCCATAAAGTCGTACAAAGGACAAAGAACCATGCTCGTCATGCACCACTTTAAAGATCAGCGCAGCGAGTGGATCTGTCGCCCCTGTCGCAACTGGTACAGCGACATCATTTAACATCGCAGTCGGTGCGGCAACATCATCCGGCGACGGCAACCAGTTAATCACCGCATCTAGCAATGGCTCTATCCCTGCATTTTTATAAGCAGAACCAGCCAGCACCGGAACAGCGCGACGTGACAAAGTCATATGGCGCAAACCTTGTTTAATCTCGGCAAGCGTGAGCGTGTCATTTGTCAAATATGCCTCTGTCAGATCATCGTTGGCTTCTGCCGCAATCGCAGCCACATTTGCATAAGCATCTATTGCTTGCGTAGCCAGCTCAGGCGACAAATCACTTGCAGTCATCATGCCAGCGGTATCCCATGTCAATACGCGTTGGTGCAATACATCAATCGCCGCAGAAAAAGTATCACCGGTACCGACCGGGATCATCAGCGCTACTGGACGCGCATGCAAGCGTGTTCGCACTTGTTCCATCACACGATCAAAGTCAGCGCCAAGCTGATCCATTTTATTGACGAAGATGATCATCGGCACAGCATGTTTTTCTGCCTGACGCCAGACTGTTTCTGTTTGTGGCTGGATACCTGCGACGCCGCTTAACACAGTGATCGCACCATCCAACACCCGCAAAGAGCGCTCAACTTCAATCGCAAAGTCGATATGACCTGGCGTATCGATCAGGGTAAAAGTATGGCCGTCCCAGACACATTGCGTTGCCGCGGCACCGATCGTAATGCCACGTTCTTTTTCCAGATCCAAATGATCCATCGTGGCATTGCCATCATGCACTTCACCCGTGCGATGGATTTCACCCGTCTTGAGAAGAATGCGTTCTGAGAGCGTGGTTTTACCTGCATCAATATGGGCGATGATGCCGAAGTTGCGGGCGAACTGATGTGTAGAAGTTTTTACAGCATTGCTCATTGTTGAGCGAAGTGGAGTGGTAGTCATGATGGTACTTTCAACATAGCGAGCGGTCGTGGAATGTCTTGTGGGACAAGCGCCGCGGGAGCCATGCGACCACCCGTTGTTCAGTGGTCCCGCGCGCGTTCTTCGTCTGCTAACTTCATGATATATAGCTCCCGATTAATCAAACTGAGGTAAAAAATGAGTACAAAATAAGTGATAAAACTAAGCGCCTAAAAACAAAAAAGACCCTGGTGGGCCTTTAATTTTTTCATTAAGAATAATCTTAAGATGTCATTGAGGGCGCACTTTGGCAATCCGAAACCTTATAAAAAAGTTTCGAAACATCAGAGGTAAAAAAGAGAATGTCCATTGAGTTCATCAACACAGGATAGCAGGGATTATTTGAGAGTCAAGGTCGAATTACGCAATATGCTGTTTATTATTTGCGCAACATTAAATTGCGAACAATTTTATTCACCTGACAAAATTAGCGACTCTACTTCTACATAAATGGTGACTTGATAAAAAATATTAATAACTACTTAAAGCGCAATCTCATCCAGATACGTGGAACGAGTACCGGCTACCGGAGGATTATCCGCAGAACGATAGGTCGTCACCAGAGAGAATTTAGTCTGTGTCGTTTGATTACAGCCTGCTGCATGGAACAGATTGCTATGGAACAGCAACACATCCCCCTGCCGCAAAGGCACCGTCTTCGCTTGCGCTAACAAACTTTGGTTCTCGGGTAAATCAGCACGCAAAAATAAGGCCGCATCTAATTGCGAAGCAGCGATCGCCAAGCGATGCGAGCCGGGTATCACTAACAGGCAACCATTCTCTACCGTCTCATCGCGTAAAGCCAGCCAGGCGGACACCAGTTCAGCACGCTGAAAATGCCAGTAGCGGCTGTCTCTATGCCATCCTGTCACACTAGAAAACCGCGGCTGTTTAGTCATGATGCAATTGTGATGCGACTGCACCAGACGCAAGCCCTCGCCCAAAATCTGCCGCAAAGGCTGCACCAGTTGATCAGCTGTTACCCAATCAGCCACCAAAGAACTGCGACCGATCACCTGCAACACCCGCCGCGCAGTCAATCCACCCTCAGCATCACGCGACACTGGCGCGCCTGGGTAACGCGTATCCGCCTCATACTCAATCGGCGCAATATGCGACGCCAATTGTTGCTGAGCAAACGCGATCATCTCTTCACAAACATTGCCATCGACTTGCGCCGGCAACACCAGATAACCGTTTTGTTGAAATTGCTGAAGTTGTTCTTGAGAGAGCATGATCGTACCAAGCCAAATGAAAATCAGATCAGCTATTGTTACATGAAGGATAGGGTTGATAATAGATACAGTAGTGCGGAAACTTTACGAAACAGATTGAAAAAATAACATCTAGATAAAGTTAATTAAATAGTTCACACCGAATCAAATCAACCATCTGTGATCGAGTTCAAAACAAAAGCGACCTCTTATAAAAACCTAATTGAGTTCTTGATGTATTAGATAAGCATATCGATACGGATTAGCAGATCTCTTTATCGATCGAAGTCCATAGTCAGCTTTTATTTCGAGAGTACTCGCGATACCCGCGAAGCCAGCCACTGCCGCCGCAGTTACAAGTCCATACTGCTCTCCAAACTTCCAGCCACCTGCTAATGCCGGAAGAAATTTTTGAGGACTTAGACTAAATGATGCCTTTATGTTTGATAGGTACACAGGATACTGCCACTCCCTACCAACAGCTAATAAATTTGCACATGCTTGATCTAATTCGGAAATGCTTTTATTTAGCTCCGTTGGTTTATCGACTGACTCCTCAATTTTAGATACGAATGATTCCAACTGATATCTCAATAAATTCAACTCGTCTCGTCGCCGTTGCTTGAATTCGAGGATTTCTGCCAATGGCACGTCTTGCCTCGGTATAGGGATTGCACGATGTAGTTCTAGTAATGCACCTTTTCCTTCTTCAGCGATACCATCTTTTAACAAAAGGGAGTTTTCACCTTTTGCTAGCGCCCAGACTCCCGGCTCTGCACGCTCAAGATCTTGATAAGCCAATATCTGTCCTTTAGCGATCGCCTGTGCTTGATCTCCGTTTATGGTGTAGTCCGGTCGACTCAGAATTCCAACAGTTTCAAGAAAAATCTCATCTGCGTTACTCGCAAAATATATGCCCCTAGATGAGGGCCAGACGAGTCGGTCCCAAAATAATAGAGCGAAACGAAGTTCTTGCGGATCTAAATTTGAAGATTTAACAAACATACGACTACCATCGATTTCAATTGGAGGACTCACAACTAAACCACGATGAGTTGCCTTTTTAGGAACCCGTCCGAAATTCGATTCACTCATTTTCCGTTGCTTCGCCTCGCCCATCATCCACTCCTATATTGGGTTCAATGTAATAGTCAGAAAAAAGTCGTCATGTAATCAATGTCTGATAAGTGTCTGCCATACCAATTATTACTTAAACATTAGTCGATAAAAATTTAAGAAAACTCTAAGTTTCTAAGTACTCAGCAGCCTGAATATAACATTATGGCAACTCATAATAGTTTTCAGTTAAACGTTGGACGCTGATTATTTTGTAATGACCGTCTTACAATAAATATTAGATTTATCATAGAAAGAACATTTCCACCAATCACAAAACCCCTTGCCCCCACCCAGCCCCAGTGGCAAGATGAGCCAGCGTATTTGCAATAAAAACAGCAACCTACAAAGAGGTATCTCATGGCATCAGGCAAAATTTTAGTGGCGCAGGGTGGTGGTCCGACTGCGGTGATTAATCAGTCTTTGGTGGGTGTTGTGCAAGAGGCGCGGCGCTTTTCGCAGATTACTCGTATCTATGGTGCGCGGCATGGAGTACGTGGGATTGTCGATGAGGACCTGGTCGATCTGACGCAAGAGACTAGCCAGAATCTGGAACTGGTTGCTGCCACGCCATCGTCGGCCTTGGGTTCTACCCGCGACAAACCGGATGCCGCTTACTGCGCAGCGATTTTTAAAGTCTTGCAGGCACATGAGATTGAGCACTTTTTTTATATCGGTGGTAACGACTCTTCCGACACGGTGCGCATTGTGAGTCTGGAAGCGCAAAAAGCGGGCTACCCTTTGCGCTGTATTCATATCCCTAAAACCATCGATAACGATCTGGTCGGCAATGACCATACGCCGGGTTTCCCTTCTGCGGCGCGCTTTGTGGCACAGGCATTTGCGGGTGCTAATTTAGATAATGCGTCATTACCTGGCGTGTATGTCGGTGTTGTCATGGGGCGGCATGCGGGATTTTTGACGGCGGCTGCGGCGATGGCGAAAAAATTCCCGGACGATGGGCCGCATCTGATTTATTTGCCAGAGCGGGTGTTTTCCTTAGATAAATTTCTGGCGGATGTCAAAGCGGTTTATACCCAATATGGTCGCTGTGTGATCGCAGTATCGGAGGGGATTCATGATGCTAGCGGTGCTGCGATTGCCAGCCTGCTCGCCACCGAGGTGGAACGTGATGCGCACGGCAATGTGCAGTTGTCTGGCACTGGCGCCTTAGCAGATTTGCTATGTGATGAGATCAAATCCAAACTCGGCATCAAACGTGTACGTGGCGATACCTTTGGTTATTTGCAACGCTCATTTATTGGTTGCGTGTCGGATGTTGATCAGCGTGAAGCGCGTGAGGTCGGCGAGAAAGCCGTGCAATTTGCCATGTGGGGGCAGCGTGATGGTTCTGTCGCCATCAAACGTCAAGGCGATTATTCGGTGGATTACGAGTTATTGCCGCTGGATGCGGTGGCTGGTAAAACGCGGGTGATGGAAGACGAGTTGATTGCGGAGAGCGGTACGGATGTGACCGAGGCTTTCCGGCGTTATTTGCGACCATTGTTGGGGTCAGGTATGCCAGATGCGTTCCGCCTGCGTTTTAGTCCGGTGGAGAAGATATTAGGAGTTAAAAAGTAAGCTGCGCGAAAAAGCTGTATAGCAAAGGGATAGCGCTATCGGTCAAACTTGGGTATCTTTTTTTAAGTCAGCGTAGATAAGATTGCATGTCGGTGGGTTTTGACCTATATTAATACTCACTATGAGTATATTTAATTGTCCAGAGAATTACTGGACGATTGGGCAGTTTTTAATAAAATGATGGGGAGTATATTGAAACATACTGCTATCCATGCACTTTAAAACAGTACCTTAAGACCGCACTTTAAAGTCGTACTTTTTGACTGATACAACTCTACGACGCAATGTTCTACGTTAAAGCATGGCGTTTTGCAGTCCCGCTACATCAGTAATTATTTTTAGACACAAATCAAACTTATGCAAGCACGTCGCAATTTACTCAAAAAAACCTTGATGCTCACTGCCGCTGGTTTGGTCGTGGGTACGCGGCCACTCATTAGCCTTGCCAGCGATCAGGACAAACCGCATGAGCTTGCGCCACCGCCAGATTTATTCGACTCGCAAGCGCTGGATATTGATTTTTGGGTGCAACCACGAACACTGGATTTAATCCGGCCTGCCAGCGGTGAGCGGACCAAAATTTTGTACTGGAAAGATGGTGAAGTCAAAGAGTCTGCCTACGAGCAATTGTGTCATCTGCTGCGTGACGTGAATGGTAAAAAAACCGCGCCTATCGATCCTAAATTATTGGAAACCCTGTGGGCAACCCAAGCCTTTATCGCCCGTTTTGGCATGACCAAACCGCTAGAGATTTTATCTGGTTACCGCACACCAGAATCGAATAAGCGTCTGATCGAAGAAGGGATTCCGGCTGCCAGAAAATCGCTGCATCTGGAAGGCAAGGCTGCCGATATCCGCATCGCGCAATTGCATGAAGAAGTATTGGGAGAATTAATACGCAGCTTCCGCCAAGGCGGTGTCGGTTTCTATTATCGTCCCAGCGCACGGGGCGGCTGGATACATACCGATACTGGTTTGCAAAGAACCTGGAAAGGTTGATGGGAAGTAAATATAAAGGTTGATAACTACAGTTTTTGTGAGCGTAAACCTCGCCCCAAAAGCAGCCGTCCACTGCCAGTGATCTTAATAAGGTATGCGCCCGGATTCTTTTAGATAAGCGACCCAGCGGTGCGTAATCCCATACATCAAAGTCATGATGAAAACCCAGGCCAGATAACACCGGACTAGCGACGGGTGATATGTCGAGGGCACACCCAGTCGCCTATCATCAAAATTGATCTGCTGATCAAATAACAGTTGCATCATGATCGCACCCAATACATGAATCAACATCACATGAACGCAATAAAAAAATAAGGGATGGCTGCCAAATAAGCTCAGCAAGGGTACTTCTTGCTTCACATATTTGTCCATCAACGCCAGCAAAGCCAGGCTAATACTGAGGGTTACGCATAAATACAGCAGCGATGGCGGATACTTATGAATATCGACAAACGACATCAGACTCATCAGCCAGCCACCAGCCTGTGGCGACCAAGGATCTGGATCGCCGTACCAGTTACCGCTGCGCAAAGCGATAAAACTCAACATCAACAATGCCGATATCAGCAACAAAGTTTGCTGACGCCGCGCAGGTGGCTGCAACAGCAGCGGCCCCAAACAATATCCTACCGCCATTAAACCTACCCAGGGCATCAGCGGATATAAAACAAAAATACCAAATTGATCACCTAACGGTATCCAACCGCCCTGATGCCATAATTTGAACATGGCAGTCGCGTCCGGGCTATGCAAGCTGTCCAGCAAATTATGCGGCAATAATAAGGCAGCTGCAACCAGTAAGATGACTGGTCGAGGTAAACACTGTAATGCTGCCATCACCATCATCGCCACGCCAAGAGCCCAAATCACTTGCAGGAACAAACTATCGAGTGAAAATTGCCAGCTAAAATTAATCCAGGTCAGCTCCAGAAAAATCAGCAAAGCGCCGCGGCTGAGTAGATAGCGCGCCATATTCCACTTGTCTTGATGCTGACTACGTAGAAACGCTGAGATACCAGCTAACAACACAAACGTCGGTGCGCATAAGTGTGTAATCCAGCGCGTCCAAAACCAGCCTGGGCTGGTGAGCGTTAAATCAAGAGGATTAAAAGGCGTAGGTGCAAAAAAATCGCGTACATGATCCAGCGCCATCAGGACGATGACCAGACCACGCAGAACATCGATAGCAAGTAGGCGATTTGAAGTTTTCATCACGCTGTCCTCAGAGATATTGCAGCCTGTACTTCACAATAAACAGCGTGAATGCATGCCGAAGGAATAGAACTAAACTTGCTTGTAATCAATAGGTTAGAGGACAATATCCTGATGGTCAAGTGCAAGAAAACGTCTTTATAAAAAATATCTTCATCAGAACACAGGTGAGGAAATAATCACAAAAATAAATGCTGTGCAGCTTCGCGGTCATCATCCATCACCAGTTGACCCGCTTTGCGCCATAATGTCACATCGTTTTTAGCCTCTCTTTAGATTCACACATCATGACCAGCCCAAACTTAGAAAATATTAATGTCACCTCCTTCGACAGCATGCCAACGCCAGAAGATTTACATGCACGCTTGCCGTTATCCGAGGCCGCTGCTGCCGTTGTCAACCAAGGCCGTGAAGATTTACGGAATATTTTAGAACGCAAAGACCCGCGTCTGTTTGTAGTGGTCGGCCCCTGCTCTATCCATGATCCGGTAGCAGGTCTGGATTACGCCCGTAGATTAAAAGCGTTGCAAGAAGAAGTGAAGGACACCTTACTATTGGTGATGCGCGTGTATTTTGAAAAGCCACGCACTACGACTGGCTGGAAAGGCTATATCAACGATCCTGATATGGATGATTCTTTCCACGTTGATCAGGGCATGGAAAAAGCCCGCCAGTTTTTGCTGGATGTTTGTGAGTTAGGACTGCCAACCGGGACCGAAGCACTTGATCCGATCTCGCCACAATATCTGGGTGACTTAATCGCCTGGACCGCAATCGGCGCCCGCACAACAGAATCGCAAACTCATCGCGAAATGTCATCCGGCTTATCGACACCAGTTGGTTTTAAAAATGGTACGGATGGCGACATCAGTATTGCGATTAATGCGATTTTGTCGGCATCGCATCCGCATTCTTTTCTTGGTTTAAATGGTCAAGGTCGCGTCGCTATTGTACGCACCAGTGGCAACCAGCACGGCCATGTTGTATTGCGTGGTGGAGATGGTCGCCCCAATTACGATACGGTGTCAGTAGCGATGGCAGAGCAAGCCTTGATCAAAGCAAAGTTGCCCGCCAACGTGGTTGTCGATTGTTCTCACGCAAACAGCTACAAGAAGCCTGAGCTACAACCTTTAGTCATGGCCGATGTGATTAATCAGGTCGTCAATGGATCTAAGGCATTAGTTGGCTTAATGATTGAATCCAATATCGTCGCTGGCAATCAGTCGATTCCAGATGATTTGTCGCAGCTAAAATATGGTTGCTCGGTGACCGACGGATGCGTAGATTGGGCGACCACCGAGGCTATGCTGCGCGATGCAGCGACTAAGTTGCGGACGATTAAACGCTAATTTTGCTAATTTTTTTTGCGCTTAATCTTCTTGGGCTGACTTAACTTCAACACTTAATCAACCCAAGAAAAAATCAACTCATCTCACACTGGCCGTTCTTGTTGCACCCATAGCTGCACCGACGGACGTTGCCACTGATGCTGTGCATATGCCAGTAATTTTTCAGGAACCGGATCGCCATTCAAGGCCAAGCGATTGATCATTAAAGCGAGATCGGTATCCGCAATACACCAAGCATCAAACAAGTTGATTGCTCCGTCCTTGATCAAATCATTGACGGCGGTAATTAGCTTATTGGCAGAGGCCTGAGCCGCATCTGACAGAGGCGTGGTGATGGGCTTAAAAAATATTCCCTCCGTTGATCGCTCTTCACGTATCGGCATAAAATCACTACGTAGCCAGGCTTGAATTTGTCTGGCTCTGGCTCTCTGTTGCAAGTCCTCCGGATAAACACGCGCATGCGCGGGAGCTGGAAATAAGTCTTCCAGATATTCACAAATCGCTGAAGATTCTGACAAATAAAAACCCTCGTGTCCCAAGGTTGGTACGCGGCTAGAAAGCGACAAACTGGCAAAGTCAGCATGGTGATTTTCTCGTGCGCTTAAATTCACTTTTTTCATTTCAAAAGGAATCGCTTTTTCTGTCAATGTCACAAAACTAGACAGCGCATATGGACTGGTCATTCGAGAATCGACATAGAGAGTGAAGTGTTCTTGCATCAAAACAGGCTCCTTTATTTTGTGGAAGTGATTGAGAAATGATTGAAAAATTATTTAGCTTAGGTGGGTGATTGTACGGGCGCTATTCGTTGCTGATATTTGTCAGATGAGATCAATAAAGAAAAGTTTCCTTTAATTTGCCTTATCTCTGGTTAATACATATGCAACCTCGGTTTTACTCTTCATCTCGCCACGCACCCAGCCTTGCAAAGCATAAAACCGGTCTGCCCGCGTATCGGGTTGCGTGCCTAATTTAATCTGGTTTGCGCCCCGCTGAAATAGCCAGTCGGTAGCGAGCGTGAGTAAGTTTTTACCGATACCGTGGCCTTCAAATTGGGGCAAAACAAATAGCGCCCAGATCGAGTTATCTTCGGACGCTGCATAAGAAAATCCGACTACCTGCTGATCCATTTCGGCGACCCAACCATGCCCCAGTTTATCCAGATAATCTATACACATCGCTGGTGTAACGGCATCGGGATTGGTCAAGACATTTTCTTTTACGGCAAAGCGGATTTCCATGATGACGGGGATATCTTCGATGGTGGCTATTCTGTAGCTCATGGACATAGTATTGAGTCTAATAAGTTAGACTGATAATTAAACAGAATGAAACAATAAGCTGTTCTGTCTAATAAAGCAAAAATCCCTTGATCAGCAAATGCTATTCAAGGGATTTTCTATATCGTACTACCTATGTTGATCGTCTTATTTTTTACCGCTACCATCCAGACTCAATGCGCCGCTGCCGTGGATGATGACAAATAACAGGCCGCCCATCATAGAAATATTTTTCATGAAGTGGATCATCTGATTTTGTGCCTGATCGGCTGGCACACCCCAAAAGTTATGGAAAATCACCGCAGCGGAGTCAGTAAAAATCAGCATCGCGGCGGCAGCCCAACGCGCTTTCCAACCTAGGATGACTGCTAAACCGCCGCCGAGTTCTACAATAATAGCGGCGATAGCGGCCAACTGTGGCAAAGGCAAACCTTTGCTGGCGATGTAGCCGACGGTACCGTCAAAACCGGCAATTTTACCTGCGCCAGAAGCGACAAAAATCAATGCGATTAAGATGCGGCCAACTAAAGGGCCAAACTTATTCAGTGCGTTCATATTTTTATACTTTCTAAATAGAGATCAATACATTATTGGATAAGACACTGGTGCTTTAAAAAACTAAACCTGCAATTACTCAAAATTGACAGCAAATTACGCCGTCAAAGTTCCTGCCCGAAAATCATTAATCGCCTGGAATACTTCTGCCTGACTATTCATCACAAAAGGACCGTATTGCACTATCGTTTCACGCAATGGCTGACCGGCGATGAGCAATGCACGAGTTGGACCCTTAGCGCGAATCCGTACACCGTCGCTGTTGCTGTCGTTACGCAAAATTGCCATACGTTGCTGCGCTACGGTTTTCTCGCCTATCTGTAATTCACCACGATAAACGTAGATAAATGTATTCATGCTGTCCGCCATCGCCTGGGCAAACTCAGCGCCGTCTTCCAGATTGATATCCAGATATAAGGGCTCGGTCACCGCACGTTGCATGGCACCTGTTACGCCATGACTGGCGCCTGCAATCACGCGCACCGTGGCATCATCGATTGTAAATTCTGGAATATCCGCATGTTGGAAATCTTTGTACCAGGGCGTCATCATTTTGTCCTTAGCAGCCAGATTGAGCCAGAGCTGAAAACCCTCCATGCGCCCTTCTTTTTGCTCAGGTAATTCCGAATGAATCACGCCACGGCCAGCAGTCATCCACTGTACGCCGCCGTCTTCCAGCAAACCCTCATTACCAGCGCTGTCATGATGGCGCATACGGCCGGAGAGCATGTAAGTGACGGTCTCAAAACCACGGTGCGGATGATCGGGAAAGCCGCCGATATAGTCTTGCGGATCATCGGTACCAAACGCATCCAGCATCAAAAACGGATCAAGCCGGTACTGCAAGTTTTGCGTTAACACGCGAGTCAGCTTGACGCCATCGCCATCCGACGTCGCCAACCCAACGATGACTTGCTCCACCGTGCGTGGCTGAAGAACAGTGTCGGAAGTAATTGCAGATGTCATGATGGACTCCATGTTGATGAAAACAATATCAAATTAAAAAATATACTCATTATCAGTATCTTTTAATTGTCCATATATTCTCTGGACAATAAGGTATTTTTACTAAAAATAATGGGGAGTATATAAAAATCTACCTTCTCCCCATCTTTTTAGCCGGACTTTTAAAGCTGACTTAAAAGCGGTGATTTAAGCAATGCCCGATATCAGTCAAGCATTATTATGCTGCAAGGGCCAATTCAATTTGCTGGATTTGCTCGTGCGCAGAAGCGAACGCGGCTTTCTCTGCATCTGGCCCCATTGCCAAGCCTTCAGCAAAAATAAACTGTACATCGGTCATACCCAAAAAGCCCAGGAAGGTTTTTAAATACGGTGTTTGCGTATCATTAGGCGTGTTGCGATACAAGCCACCACGGGTTAAGACGACGACGACTTTTTTGCCAGTTAATAATCCTTCTGGGCCATTTGCACCATAGCGGAAAGTGACTTGCGCACGTGAGATGGCGTCGATCCAGTTTTTCAATTGCGCTGAGATACCAAAGTTGTACATCGGCACGGCGAGGACTACGGTATCGGCGGCCTGAATTTCGGCAATTAAAGCGTCATCCAACGCAACACGGGCAGCTTGTTCTGGCGAACGATTTTCAGCGGGTGTGAACAAAGCACCCAAAGCAGCGCCATCCAAAGCCGGATGCGGTGTCGCACCCAGATCACGCACAGTCAACTGTGCATCTGGTGTGGCCGTACGCAAACGTTGTACGACGACATTGGCTAAATTGCTGGAATGGGAGGCATCAGCACGGACGCTAGAGTTGATTTGCAAGATATTCATTTTGGAACCTTTTCATGTGAAGTGGTAGTGCATGCACTGTAGCTGTTCCGAAATCAATGCAGAAGACCTTAATTTGGATATCATTGTGCCGATAATGGAACAATAAAGTACAATCGGATGCAAACAACGCAAAATCAAACCCCGTTAACGCCCTTCAGCCACCACCACCTCCAATGAAAGATCAGCATGAGCCTGGAAGCCAATGATTTACTGCTATTTGCCCGTGTGGTGGATGAAGGTAGCTTTAGTCGCGCCGCCGAGCGTTTGGGCTTGCCCAAATCCACCTTGTCGCGCCGGATCACGGAACTGGAATCGCAATTGGGCGAGCGCCTGTTATTGCGCACCACCCGCAAACTGAGCGTGACGGATTTTGGGCATGCCGTTTTAGCACATGCGCATCAGGTGACGGCAGAGGTGGAATCGACCATGGCCTTAGCACAGCACCGGCAAGTGCAGCCCAGCGGGCGCTTGCGGGTATCGATGCCGAATGATTTTGCGAACGATGTGCTGGCCAACTTGCTGGCGGATTTTATTGCGACTTATCCGGCGATCTCATTAGAGCTCGATTTATCCGCACGACGGGTTGATCTGATCAGTGAGAATTTTGATGTTGCAATCCGCATGGGAGATTTACCCGACGACGCCACTCTTGCTGCACGTCGTTTGCTGGTCGCTACGGTCGGCCTGTATGCGGCGCCCAGCTATCTGGAAAAGTGCGGAATACCGCACGAGCCGGAGGCCTTGATGGAACATGATTGCCTGCGCATATTGACGCGTAATGGCGAGCCTGCCGTCTGGTCATTTATCCGTGGTGAAGAAAGCTGGAAAGGCTCGCCGCCCGCACGGGCGATTGCTAATTCGCCAGATGCGCTGGTACGACTGGCACGATCAGGCGCGGGGATTACGATGCTGTCTGATTATTTTGCAGAAGACATGATCAAGAAAGGCGAGTTAGTCCAGGTGCTGTGTGACTGGCAGATGCCCTCCGTCACTGCATGGGCAGTTTTCCCCGGAAGGCGCTTAATGCCAGCCAGAACACGGGTGTTTTTGGATGCGCTACAAGCCCATTTTTCCGGGTCCGGCTGCCAGGCAATGGAGACACAAATCAGCGCAAGAAAATCTGCCAATAAAGCGCTTGTCTAATGCTGAAATAAGCTGAGATTGTTTTGCTTATTAATGTCGCCACCACCGCAAAAAATGGATTAAGGGTGATGGCTAATTTAAATAATTTTCAGAATACGCTGAGCGAGTATTCAAACAAAAATACTAGCTCAGCGCAGATCATTAAAACTTAAAGTTACCTGCATCCAGCACTAAAGTCGCCGCGCCACAAGCTGGCGTGACAGCTTCACGATTGCCGCTAGTGGTGGATTGATTGCTTTCCCACACATCAGCTACTGCGCCGTGTTTCATAAATTTATATTGAATCGCCGTTGATGGCGGCAACTGGATAGTTTGCGACCAAGGCACGTTAGCACCACTTCCCTCAATTGTCATACTGGTCGCTGGCATCCAATTACTCAGCTCATTTCGGTTGCCCAATACATAGACATTTTGGCCAACAACGGTATTAGCGTTGGCCACGCGAAACTTGACGCTTACCGTTGTGCAGGTTGTTCCGCCACCTGTGCCACCACCGCCAGTGCCTGTGATTTTTTGGTTAATATGCAAAGCCACGGCGGGTACGGTAGAACCACCATTTGCCGCAATGCTGACGGTCGCAATTCCATTGCTGCCGACAACAACGCTGTCACTGGTACATGCCGTTTTAGCGGCGTTCAACTGGCCATGTACGACGTTGCAATAAGTGCCCGCCGCTAAACCGGTTTGGAATGATGCATTCCATGCTGAGGCATCATTATTGATCGCCACAAAACCATTCGCGCCACGGCTAAACGCAATCTGATTAATCGTGCCATTGGTGAAATTACCCACACCCTGACCAGATGTAGCGGCGCGAAAAGCCACCATGTTAGCGATATCAGACCAGCGATGAATAAAATCCCAATCGACATTAATTTTGGGATTACCACTTGCATCAAACGGACTGGCACTTGGCGCATTCTGATCCTTATTACTAAAGCGGAAGCCCGAGTGAATTTGCGCATGCCCATACGGCCAGGCTAGCATGAAAATATTCGCTAGATCGTAGCGTTTTGTCCCCTGCGTATCATTCGTCACACCGGTGAAATTGCTGGCATTCATTGAATCACCGTTGCGCTCTGTGTCCCAATTATTTACAAAGACAGTGGCTTTAGAACTATCCACAAATCCCCATGTGCCGCCCCAATTGCCCGGAGTGCCCATATAAGTACGGATTTGAGAAAGTTGATTGCCATTGGTAGACCGGAAAGTCTCACGCATGGCCGCAGCAAACTTAAATTCATTGATGGTACCCGCCGAAAAATAGTCAGCACGGTTGACGGTACCGTCCGCAATAATCTCCTGCGTTACCCAAACTGGCTCGCCAGCAGAAGTCGTGCTAGAGACGCTAGTAACAAATGCCTGCAAGTCAGCGGGTGCCATATGTTTAGCCGCATCGAAGCGGAAACCATCGACGCCCATGCCCAACAATTTGGTCAGATAATTTTTGACCTGTCCGCGTACATACGTACCTTCCGTTTTTAAATCCGGTAGTCCAACCAGGCGACAAACGATGACGTTGTTGCGATTATTGTTGTAGTCGCTATCTTGAATATCACATGCCGGATGGAAGTCGTTTGTCCCAAAGTTAGGGTATTGCAAGCTAGTCGAATTCCAGGTCGATCCGTCCGAACCCGTACCCGATCCGGCCGCCATATGATTCACCACCACATCTGCATAAATCCGCACTTTTGCTGCATGACAGGTGTTGATCATGGACTGAAATTCTGCCTCCGTACCCATATTACTTTTCAGCGCGGTAAAGTTCACCGGCTGATAAATGTCGTACCAGGTATTCAGATTGGCAGATGCATGTGGCGGCGATATCTGCACGCCACCATAACCTTGCGGACCCAGCCAGTTTGTACATTCTTTAGCAATATCATTCCAACGCCAATGAAACATCTGCACCGAGGTATCAGCCGGATTAAAGTTAGCCGCTTGCGCTGGCAACGATGCACCCAGCATGCCAAAGGCAATGGAACTTGCCAACACACTGCGACCAAACAGGCGGCGCAATGCGGGTGTATGTTGATGACGACTTGTCGATTTAACGCGTGAATCTACTTTCATGTCTACTCCGTTATTTTTTAAGGTTTGGAAAGTCCCAAAATGCGCCGCGCCATGCCAGCCGTCTATGCGGAGTGCAGCTTGCGG
The DNA here is from genome assembly GCF_040544445.1 of Undibacterium sp. GrIS 1.8. Classification (NCBI taxonomy): domain Bacteria; kingdom Pseudomonadati; phylum Pseudomonadota; class Betaproteobacteria; order Burkholderiales; family Oxalobacteraceae; genus Undibacterium; species Undibacterium sp. GrIS 1.8. Next base: position 59,627 of record NZ_JBEONQ010000005.1, read on the forward strand.
TGTAAGGCAAATGGGTAACAAAAATGCGTAGCAAAAGACCATGCCAGCATGTACAGCCTGGAAGACAGCAGAGATAATTATGCTAAGGGATGAGAGCTACTTCCGATTATTAATGTAGCATAACTACATTTGCTTAATAGGTAAAACCTCATTTTTTGAGAAAAATCAACCAAAGTACTTTGGATTTTGTAACTCAGCTACATTTACCGAGTGAGAATTATTACGCTTAACCGCTTTATAGATAAGCCAATTCAAGATGCCGCCGCCGATGGCAATTACTAGAGAGATTTTAACTATTTGAAATATCATTTCCATCTCTAAATCGGTCGCTAAAATTATCCCGAATGGGATAAGACAAAACAAAACGCTAGTGAGAAGGATAGAGATACAAATACTTATTTGAGGCCGCTTAATAAACATGGAAAAAAATATCTCCATTACAGATAGAACGCCAACAGTAAGCGGCAATACTATTGAAGCTACATTATTTGGTAAATGAAAGTCGAATTTATCCAAGAGAAATTTGGCAGCACAAAACAAACCAAAATTTATAAAAATACTCCATTGAAACGGAAGACGCGAAATCGCGAGTTTGAAATTCATCATTTATTCATTTAATTTTTTATGTGAGTTGTGAACATTTTATCCAAGTATTGGCGCGATCGAATTACCGTAGAGAGGTCGGTTGATAAAACGCATAAGAATTAATAAGCTTACTCCCGTCACAATCAGGTATTCCTGCAACAAGCCCAATTTAGTGCTTTTGAACAATAAACCTGCTGCTATACTCGTTTTCGCTCACGTTTTCGCTCTCTCACCCTAGACTCTTACATCAACGCCAATGTCGATATCTGATCCCGCTCAATTACTGCAACGCATACCGGAGTTGCAGTCCTTAGTTGATGACCCAAAAATTAGCCGGGCGATTGAGAGTGGCGATCCGTTCAAAGTATATCGGGCGCTGGTGTTGGCGAAGTTATTCCGCCGTCTGCCAGAACATGTCGATGTCCTGCGTCTGCTGACCAGTGAACGGCGTTTGTTTGCCAAGCCACTCAGAGGGACACCGTCGCTGGGCAATATCAACTCGGTCGGCTTTGGATTTGTTGGCAAGGCAGAAAAGGATCTGGACGATAGCTATATTGCTTTGCATGCGTTTGTCATTTTGTTTGTGATCCCGCTGATACCGCTCGGTGCGTATGTCGTCAAAAGTACAGGGGCACGCAAATGGCAAATTTACGCCCGTGCGCCGCTGGGGATTTTAGGCTGGCTGTACACACGCGGTCTGGCATTGAGCGCGGTGGTGTTGGTGCTGTCTGGCGCGGCGCATAGCTATCACGAATCTAACTCGCAAGACCTGCTGTTGCTAAATGGCTTTGATGTGCCGCTGACAGTCAATTTTGATCATCAGACCATCACGTTGCCGGCTCAGGGCAGAGCCACGATCAATCTGAAAGCAGGAAAAATTCACGGCACCGCAACTGCGACCAATTCCGCCAAAGCGGCTGAAGCGGCTGGCGTGATCGATCAATTTGATGAAACCCTCAATAGCAGCGACAGTTACAGTATCTGGAACATCGCAGGCGCTGCACCGCTGCTGCTAAACACGATCGTGTACAGCAAAGTCGCCCCCGAGAATCCTGAAAATCAAGGCAGCCAGATAGTGTATTGCGGCAAGCGTTTTATTGAACTGAGCAACGTCAAATACGCATTTGAAGAGCCGCCAAAAACCATGAGCATGAGTAAGCATGAATCCAGCATCAGCATTAATCATCTGACCGTCGCCACCAGCGACAAGACGCCAGGCGTGCTTGCTTGCATCAACTACGCGATGGATCATGGTTTAGAAAAAGAGATTGCCAGAGCGACCGAAGCATTGGCACAACTGCATGACTGGGACATACGCTACTCCAGCGCCGCGATTGTGACTGCGCAGAGTGTGTCTAACGCAGAGGCTATGCGAGTTGCTGGCCGTATCATGCAAGCCAAACCAGGCGATATGGTGTACGAGCGCATGGTGCAAAATATTCGTGAAGCAGCTGGTCAGCACGAGGCTTTGTTAAGTGAATATGGAGAACGCGCAAAACAGCAACCCGACTCCGCCAATGCACAATATTTGTTTGCCTCTTTACAGTCTGGCGATGAGGGAATTAATGCGATGCAGAACCTGGCGCAAAAATTCCCTCAAGATCCCAATATCCTGCGTAGTCTGGTCTGGCGCAAAGCGGCGCATGGTGACTATCAGGGCGCAAACAATGACATCACGCGGCTGCATAAGTTATCCCCTAGCGATGCAGCGCGTTTGCTGGATGTTGAAGTCCGCATAAAGGTCGCTTTGCGTCGTGGCTTTGAGGCGATGAATTTACTCAATGCGGCGGTACGTGACAAGGTGGCAGATAACCGTGCCGGACATGCAGCAGACTTCGGCTTAGTCGCCCGTTATTTTGGCGCTGATCCTGAGATCTACCTGAAAGCCTTGCCGGGTGATGAGCAAAATCTTAAAGCCTTGGATTTTTATCGGGTGCGTGCTGGCTTGCCCGTGACATTGCCGCAAAACGCCCTACTTCCAGAAATCAAATTAGCAATGGCTTTGCGCAATGCGCCAGCGACCGCCCTCACCATAGCGCGCGATCTCAGCCGCAACCAGATAAGCAGTTTAGGAACTGACCAGCTCACCCTGCTGTATGGCGAGGCTGTGCGTACCAACGACAAAGTATTGCTCACCAAGTTGCAAGGGATTTTACATTTATCAAAAACGGAAGAAACGGCTCTGCAAGGATATTTACGCGGTGAAGATATCTCGCTGGAGCAGTTTGATATTGAACTGGATATTCAGGCTGCCGCTTATCTGATCCGGTCCCGCAATACTCAACTAGCAGCGGCGGAGCGCAGCGCCCTGCGCGCCCGCGCCGCTAGAACCGATCTTCTGCATGGCGTCATCAGTACCGCACTCAATCAATGGCAAGGCTAAACCCATGGATACAACAACCAATTCCAAAATAAATAAATCCAGAACCAAAGGGACTCAGATTGCTCAGCGCGCTAGCCTGGTGCTGGCCTTGTGGTTGGGTTTCTGGCTGCTCGCCATCGGCCTGGTGATAGGGCTGTTATGGATACCGTTCGCCCAATTGCATTACCGTTCATCGTTGCAGTTCACTGGCATCGTGGCAGGGCTTGCGGCTTTGAGTCTGGCGTATTCACTACGCCATCGCCGACGTGAAAAAACTACTGCCTCCACTGCCAAGCCACTATCGCGCGAGACCGCAGCGCCGCTGTATGCCATGGTAGAAAAAATCGCTGCCAGGTTGCATATTCAAGCGCCGGTAAATATCCATTTAATCGGCGCTGCCAGCGCATTCATTAGCGGCAAACGCAACTGGCAAGGCAAAATTAAAACCCTAGAGGTCGGCCTTGGTTTGCCCTTACTTGGTACCTTGTCTGAGCAAGAATTAGGTTCTGTCATCGCGCATGAATTTGGTCATTTTGTGGCGGGTGATTTGTCGCTGGGACCTTGGGTATACCGCACCCGCATGTCGATTGCGCATACCGTTACCGATCTGGATGATTCTTTATTTTTTCTGGATCTGTTATTTAGCTATTACGGCAAATGGTTTTTGCGTTTGTCGTCCAGTGTCTCGCGTGCGCAAGAGTTTGCAGCAGATGCGCTGGCATCCAAAACCTTCGGCATCGTCGCTACCCGCACCGCACTGGAAAAAGTCCATCTAATTGATCCTATGTGGTCGACCTATCTGGACTATGAGCTTGGTCCCGCCATCAACCGTGGCGCACGGATGCCGATTTTTGAAGGCTTCCGTCGCTTTAGCAAACTAGGTGTTAAGCGCGCTGCAGTGCAGGTGGCGATCAAACGTGCGGAGACCCGCAAGGCGTCCGAGTTTGATACCCATCCGTCATTGGAAGAGCGGGTAAGTGCCTTGGTGCCGGGCGCCAAACCTAGCTTTCCTCCGCTGTCCCATTGCTGGGAATTATTGGGTGGCGAACAAGCTACCGAAGCGGCCTGGTATGCCTTGTTTGATGCGGACAAATTAACGACGAGCGACTGGGATGCGTTTGGCGAACAGGTGCTGCAAACACAAATCCAGCAACGTTTTGCCGGTAGCTGGATGGACCCCAAGCAACTGGCGTTCACTGAACTGGTCACAATGGCACAGCGTCCCGAGGACTCTTGGGATAAATTAAAACCAGAAGGGGTGAGTTTTTTATCGCCGCAAGGCAAGCGTAATCATGTCTTGGACATTTTAGAAGAATGGATTGCAGCCTGTCTAATCCATCGTTGCTTCAAACTCAAAGCAACGCCAGGTCAGCCCTGGGTAATGCAGCGTGAGGATAAAGCCATACAACCTGCGGAGCTGTTACAACAAGCATTGGGCGGCTCGCTGCGGTCGGTACAGTTGGCGCAGTTTGACTTAAAAATTTGATTTGGAGTTAGATCTAGAAACTTGATTCAAGCTTGGATGCGCAGTGTGATCGGCTAAGATAATTTATCAGAATAATATATTTATACTAGTTAATAGTATTTTTAATCATCCAGAGATTATTTGGACAATAAGCCAATTATTTATACCGGAGTGAAATGCGACGTTGCGCCCGAATCTCCGCTTTGCACCTGTGTGACGAATGATTGTTGTCGTCAACTGTTAAGCAATCAAAACGTGTGATGCGACCAACATCTACGTCCCATTACGCGATCGACTTGGAGAGCACATTAAAACCGACATTCACAAAGGAACTTACACCCGGGCGAACTCAAGCACGGCAAGCAAGAAGGACGCTGAAGTAACAGTAATTTGAATTTCACCAAAACGCAGTCTTGTGTAGTATTTCTCCAATCGAACACCGCGAAAAACGGTCTCTGTGAGTTTGGCTCTTAAGCCACTCGATCAGACTGCCCCATATACGCCAACCAGCACTTGTTTGAGGTAGGTCAGCGTTTCCCCGACAATAGTCGGATTTTATTGCGAGCTGTCGTACTTTTGCCCAACTTGCCCGTACTTATTGGAACGCACCATGAACAAACCTCTCAGCTTGTCGAAGTCATTAGTCGATTCTCACATCATTATCGTAGGTGCCGGTATGGGCGGGTTGATACTCGCCCTTGTCTTACACGTCAATGGAATCCGGGTGACCATCTATGAAGCAGATGTATCGCCGCATGCACGTTTGCAGGATGCCTTCCTGGATATTTATGACTACAACGGTATGGCATATTTGCAAACAAATGAGGGGAGTATTTGCCGCCACACTCATTTTACAGATACTTTTGACCGCTTATGGAGAATATGGAATTTATTCTAAGATTCCCGATTACACCGTCAATTTTGATTTTTGAGAAAATCAAAATTGACGGAACATATAAATTTATTTGATGGCAGCGAGAATACAGGCTAGATTAAGTCAGTAATTTTATATCTCAATAGATCAAACTTTTTCAAAAGAAATATGTCCAAAAATAGCGACAAATTGAATGCAGCCACTTTGACAAATCGAACTGAAGAGTCGTTTGCAATAACTGACTTTACTACATCAGAGTTATTGATTGAAACTTTCCGAGTGAGACGCACAGGCCAAATATTGTATCGTGAACTTAGTGGCACCAAGTGCGGAGTAAGGCTTACACATATAACAACAGGAATTGTGGTTGAGTGCCAGGAAGATTTTAACGGATATCGAAATCGCGAGTCGGCTTTGCAGTTATTAAGAATACGGCTTAATGAGATAGCGAAGAAGTAAAATGCAACGTCGTTTTTCGTATTTAGTTTCTACTGAAAGTCATCGGGAATAAAAGTGAATTCTAGCGCTGCTTTCTTAAAGAAAAAAGGGCTTTTAACTCATAAGTTGAGTGGGACTAAGCAAAAATCTACGCTGGCTGCTCACTTTATTATTGGCTTAAATAAAACAAAGAACCTAAGCAATCAGGAACTCTTCGATTCATCAATGAAAACAATAACGACTACAATTATCATCATTGCCCTTAGTTTTATAAGCGGCTGTTCCAATATGAAAGAAGACTCTACGAGCTTGTTTGAAGCATCAAGTCGCGCAACAGAAGAAATGGCTCCGACAAATCCTAACCGAGGCCAAAAAACCGTCAGGATAATTACAAAAACGCCACCTGAATTAGAGGTAAGACTAATCACCTTTTATACGCAATTTAATAATCAGAAGCTAAGCGATGGTCGCACAGATTCGCGCATAAAAAAATATACCGAAGGATGCTGGCGAACCGAAAGATCTTTAGTAACATCATTGATCAATACACTAGTGATTCCGATGATTCCAGACGAGACAACTTATTTCAATCGCACTTTTTATTATCCAGTAACAAATGGACTCCAAACTCAAGACATCATTCTTGATGAAATAGTGCCGGGTAAGTGCGAAATCGGAATTAGCGCAATTGGCTACGAAATTAAATATAAAGCAGCGAACAATCGACCTGTCCCACGCTTTGTCCGCACGGTAGTAATTTTGGTTGCCAAAGAAAATGGCGCATTGTCGACCCAGGGCACGATAAATTGCACGCTGGCGGAAGATACAGAAAAAAATAAACTTGAAGCTTTGCTTCAATGTAAAAGAGAAATGAAGAACGCCAATGACTTCTATCTTGGGCCGATTCCCCCAACGGGAGCTACGGTTACTTTAGATTTTAGATATTTGGCGCCAATTACTAAATAAACGATATCTTGCCGTGGCAATGCTTGCTCTCGCTATCACAAATCTTAATGTATGCGATAGCGGGAGAACGAGCTTAAAACGGATCTAGTGCTTTAGTAAATTGCCCGGACGCGTTCAACGCGCCCATCGTGTAACCTTGCCAGCCGGGGTAAGCATCAGGTTCCCAATAAAACACGCCTAGTCCGTTTGATCCCATTGCTTTGGTTTTGGTGATCAGGTCGCTTAACATGCTTTTTGTGGTTGCGGCTTGCTGCCAGTCCATGCCTACTTCGCACACCATTACTGGCTTGCCATATCGGGTGACCATGTCTGACATGGTAGCGGCAATTTTGGTGTTGTAACTAGCCCAGCCGGATACGGGTGGATAGTGCGACATCCCGATTACGTCCCATTTGGCGCCTTTACTTTTGATGCCGTCAAAAAACCATCGGAACATCGCGTCGTCGTAACCATTGGCTAAATGCAGCACGACGAGCGCGCTTGGGTAGACCGCTTTTACGGCGTTGTATCCGCTATTGAGCAAACCACTCAGTTGTGCAAAATTAGAGGTGCTTCCCGTGGGGAGTAACATGCCGGAATTAATCTCGTTACCGACTTGTACCCATTCCACATTAATGCCGTTGCTCTTAAAATAGTTAAGGACATCATGGGTATGGGCATATACATCATTGTTGAGCTGAGCCAGAGTATGGCTGGACCATGCCGCAGGTTTTACCTGATGACCGGGATCGGCCCAGGTGTCACTGTAATGAAAGTCAATCATGATGCGCTGGCCTTGTGCTGCTGCGCGCTTGGCCTTGTATAAGACGTCGGCCGCATTGGACCAGCCACCGGCTGGGTTAACCCAAACCCGTAAGCGGATGGCATTGACGCCGATATTTTTGAGCAACACAAAGGGGTCAGTCGCATTGCCACTGCTGTCATGAAAAACATAGCCGCTGGCTTCTTGCTGGTTGACCCAACTGATATCTGCACCATTGGCAAAACTGGCCGCTTGTGTATTCCATGAAAAAATTGATGCCAACAATAAGGCTGAGGCTGCTATTGAACGATAAATCGTTTTGTTCATCATGATGTTGTCTCCTATTGATGAAAAAAGTTCTGATGTGCGGTGTATCCGCCTCTTTTTAGAACCGATTAACTACATTGATAATAATATTGATAACGGCATTGCTACCGTCAGGCGCATGCAAGAAATACATCCGTGCTGGGTTGCCATAAAACAGTGGATATAAAAAAACGGAGCTAAATAATTAGCTCCGTTTTTGATTTACATCTTGTATGACAAACCAAGATTGAAACGCCGTCCAAACTCGGTGACTTCTTGTTGATATGGATTATTGGCGCTGGTGTAGACGACCTTTTGGTTGGTCAGATTATCAACCCCAAATCTGAGTTGTAACTGGGGCGTAATTTGTTTTGCCAGATTGAGAGTGACATAAGTTTCGGCTTCGTTCAGGATCAGTTGTCCTGCCGTCCAGGTCGGGTTACGAACGAACGCACTGTGATAATTCGCGGAGATGCGTGCCTCGTATCCGGCTTTTTCATACCAAAGAGTGACGCCGCCGTTACTCTTCATTAAACCCTCGATAGGAAACGGATTCCCTACAGGCATATTTTCTTTAATGTCACTGGTGGTATAGGTGTAGTTGCTAGAGACACCCAAGCCATCAAAAGGTGCTGGCAATTCGGTGAACGCTTGCTGATATACCAGTTCTATCCCTTTGACATTGCCACCGGTACCGTTGACGGAGCGGGTAATCAATGCGGCACGCCCATCAATCGTGGTGGAGTCTTGAGTAATGCCGATATACCGGCTAATTTTCTTGTAGAACAAGCCGGTAGAGATTAACGAACCTTTTCCAAAATACCATTGATAGGCCAGATCGATCTGATCTGCCAGCATCGGTTTCAGTTCTGGATTACCTGCGCTGCCGGTCAAAGGCTGTGCTGGATTTGAGTCCACGTTCAGATTGCGTGACGCACGCATTTCATCCAAAGGCGCACGTGACATTGCGCGGGCAATCCCGAGGCGAATTTGTTTTTCTTGTTTACTATCCATAGAGAAAATCAAATTCAAACTAGGCAAAACTTCTGTGTAAGTCGTGCCACCCTCCACTGGTGTAGGTGCAGCACCGTTGATGGACTGCATACCAGCACCGGTCTGATTGGTGCGTACTACACGAATGCCGGCATTGCCGCGGTAAGGCATGTTGCCCATTGTCCCGTCTAAATCTGCCTGGGCATAAAGAGAGGAACTACGTTCTTTAACGTTCCAGCCGGATAACAAATCGTTTTGCGTTTGTGTACGTCCGTTAGCGTCAAAAACGTTTGCACCAAACAGGCTGTATGCAGAACCGTAAAAATCTTTTAGCGCGATAAAGGCAGGCATGCCATTAACATTGATAGTTTCGTAAGCAGAATCAGGTAGGCTGCCGTTGGGTGAGACATTCCAGGTAGTTTGGTGATAAGCCTTTTCCCTATCGGTAAAACGGGCGCCGAATTTGATTTTTGTGACGGTGCCAAATTCTACAGAGCGCGAGCCGTTGATATGTACGGCATTGAGGGTGTCTTTTAAATGGCCGTCGGTATCAACGTACATAGTGGGTGAGCCAAAATTGGCTGGATTGCCGGTGTCCTGACCAAAAGAATAGGTTTGATTTTCATCACCGGTGAATGCCCAGCTAATCGTACCGTTTGCCTTGGAATATTGACGTAAATCACGCCACTGGCTGCTACGTTCGGCTCTGGATGTGGACAGATCGGCTTCTAACTTCCAGTCACCGACATTGAATTTGCCATTAAGTCCGCCCGCTAGTGTGCTGGTATCTTGTACCCATACAAAATCATTATTCGTCACACCGACATCTTTTACGCTAGCACCAACCACGTAGCCGTTACGGATATCCAGATTGCTGTAGTTTGCGTTCTGATAGCCGTTCCAGTTTCCGAGATCGCCGGTCCAGTGTTGTTGTCCGCGTTCATCAATAGCAGATTTTGCGTAGTAGACATCGCCTGTGATAAAGGCATCCGGACTAGCTTTCCATTCCACCTTGCCTAGCGCACTAGAGCGCTTATCTTTGCCATGCCTGGCTTCGTCTTGAAAACCCCAGGGAGTTTTATCGACTTTGCCATCACCATTCAAATCGGCGGAATGATCTTCGTTAAAACCCCAATGCCTGATATTTTTTTGCAATGAAGGCTGATCTTGGTAACTGAAAGCCAGAGCAACACCTAAAGTATTATTATTGAACTGGTCAATGTAGATACCACCCAATCTTGGTGCAGTGGTAGTCGAGCCTGGGATCTGATTTCCCATCGGGTAATACAACGCATCTGCTTTCAGCGAGAATTGTCTCTCTTTGAATTTGAGCGGTTGTACGGTGAGCAAATCGATCGTAGTTGCTATGCCGCCTTCGACCAGTTCTGCCGATTGTGTTTTATAGACCGTTGCGCCACTTAAGGACTCGGAAGGGAATTGCTCAAAGCGCACTGCGCGAGCCGGTTCGGAAGTCGCTAGTTCACGGCCATTTAAGGTGGCGCCGATAAAGCGCGGCCCCAGGCCACGGGCAACAATCTGACTGGAATTTCCCCGATCTAAGCCTGATGACAGACCTGGCAGACGCGCTAACGATTCAGCAATCGTCGTGTCTGGCAATTTGCCGATGTCTTCGGACGCGATGCTTTCTATGATGCTGTTTGATGCTTCTTTAGAAGCCAGGGCGCTGCGCACTGAGGCGCGTATGCCAGTCACTGTCACCTGTTGAAATTCTGAACCGCCCGTACTTGCAGATGTGCTTGTCGATGCCGGGGTAGGTGTTTCTTGCGCCCAGACGATACCGCTGGCTGTAGGAAGAATGAACATGGCATGAATCAGCCAACTAAGTTTTTTCTGCTGCATATTGTCTCCGTCTTTTTTATAGTGAAGCCACACTACCGGTGGCATATTCCATGACGATTTTTTAAAAGTAAGGGAGTGTTACTGCCAGAGCAGAAATTCATCACAGAGCACACAAGATGCACTGCTCTACTCTCACTACTTTGCGTTCAGTCTGGAATTTTATTTAACTCATTTTTCATGAGCATAGATTGATCGTATTGTGTGGAGGACTTGCAATCTAATGCTTTATTTACGAAACGCTATGCGGATTTGATATACATCATTTCGGCATCGCTTTTTAAAGGCAGCACATCGCCGCAAAGCCATATATTGCCTGCACATACGAGGTATTTAGCTAGGGGATTTTGTAGCGACTTCACGTAGAGTGTCGAGCATCGCCTGCGCGCCGGGCGACAAGCGGTGTTGTTTTCGGGTGACAATTCCATACAAATCCATACGCAAGCCAAGCTCATAAGGCAACACCGCCAGCAGGCCAGAATCCAGATAGGTCTGCACAATTTGCTTTGGCAGAGCCACCAGCATATCGCTACCCAATAACAGGCTGGTGATTACCGGCAAGGCGATGGTTTCTACCGTTTCTGCTGGCTGATCTAGCCCACGGGATAAAAATAACGCAGTCAGTCTGTCTCTTAAGATACTTCCGCTTGGCGGCAATATCCACGCTTCACCGGCAAGGTCTTGTAGCCCCAAATTACTGCGGTTTAACAAGGGATGCCCTGCGCGTACAATCAAACTATGTAGCTCATCTGTCAGCGGTTCAAAATTTAACTCGGCGGCGGATTCGGTATCGAGTATCCGGCCAACCACCAAATCCAGTTCACCCGCACGCAAACGCTGTATCAGCAGCTTGCTGGTATCAACACTAATCAGAATATTTAAGCGAGCGTGGCGCGACTTTAGCAAGGTGACCGCCTTTGGTACCAAGCCGGTAGAAGGCGTCATGACAGCGCCAATGGATACTCGTCCGCTTAGCTCGGAAAGGAGTTCCATCACCTCCTGATGGGCGGCATCCATTTCGGCCAAAGCTGCACCGGCGCGCCTGATCATAACTTCGCCATACCAGGTTGGTGCGATGCCGCGAGCCAGGCGCTCAAATAGCTGCACGCCTAATGCATATTCCAGTTCAGATAAAAGTTTAGATGCGGCTGGCTGCGTCAGATTTGCAGCTTGGGCGACATGCAAAATCGAGCCATGACGCCCTAGCTCGACCAGTAACACCAATTGGCGGGTCTTAAGATGTGTACGTACAAATCGGTCAGAACCTGGGTCACTCATGATGGTAGGGAGATAAATTATTCGTGATACAACTGTGAGCGGCCGCCGTCAATCAAGATATCGGTAGCATTGATGAAGCGCGCTTCATCACTGGCAAGAAAGAGTGCAGTATAAGCGACTTCAACCGGCTGACCGATACGTCGGCATGGCAATATTGCCTCCTGGCGTTGTCTTTCTGCATCAGGATCAGGACAATTTTCCAACCAGGACTGAATCGCCTCCGTCATGATGAGACCCGGAGAAATCGAATTTACCCTGATGCCGCGCGCTGCATACTCTATCCCCAGAGAGCGGGTTAAACCGATTAAGGCATGTTTGGCCACTGGATAAGGGAAGCAGCCCGGAATAATTTGATGCCCATGTACAGAAGCGATATTGACAATGCTTCCTGCTCCTTGTTGCAACATCGATGGCAATACGGCACGGGTGGCATTCCATGCGCCGTCCAGATCGACAGAAAAACATCGCTGCCATTGTTCTTGCGTCATTTCTAGCGGATCGGCAAATACGTTCATACCGGCGTTATTGATGAGTATGTCAATTTTTCCAAAGCGCGCGATTGCTTGTTCAGCCAATACTTGCATGGCGTTTTGATCAGCCACATCTGCTTGTACAAACAAGGTAGTTTCGCTACCCAATTCTTGTTGAATCGCGGCAGCAGCAGCGTCATTACGATGGCTATTCAAAACAAGTTTCGCTCCATGCTGGACAAACAATCGTGCTATTGCGGCACCGATCCCCAAGGTTGATCCGGTCACGATTGCTACCTTGTCCTGTAATCTTAATGTCATTACTTTCTCGTCTTGGATATTGGTTGAATTCACTTCTTGCGAATGGATATCTCAATTGTGTCAACTGAGCTTATGAGCGAGAGCCTCTGCTCTTTAATTGATCAAACAAAACAGCCGCCAGCAAAATGATGCCGCGCATCAGATATTGATAAAACGCGTCGACATCAAGTAAGTTCATCACGTTTTCAACAGTACCCATGATCAGCACGCCAATCACCACACCGAAAATTTTGGCTTTACCGCCTTGCAATGAGACACCACCAAGGACGCAGGCAGAAATAACATCCAGTTCAAAACCTTGAGCGGAATTCGGTTGCCCGCTGGTGATTCTGGAAGCGAGTATCAAGCCAGCCAACGCAGTCACCACACCCTGCAACAGAAATATCCAGACGCGCAGTCGTTCAACCCGCACACCCGCCAGTCGTGCGGCTTCCGGGTTACCGCCTATTGCGAGCGTGTTACGGCCAAAAACAGTTTGATTAAGCAAAATGCCAAATACGATAAAACAAATAATCACGACCAGAACTGGCAAAGGCAATCCAAAAATTCGCGTATCACCAAAGCTGATAAAGAGTTCGTTTGAAATACCAACCGCCTGCCCTTTGGATACGATGAAAGCCAGGCCGCGCACCATCAACATGGTTGCCAGGGTGGCGATTAGGGCATTAACACGTAGGTATGCAATCAACACGCCATTACCAGCGCCGATCAGCGCACCTGCCACCAAACCACCACCAACGGCTAGCAACACGCTTTGTGTATGCTCCAGAATAATCGCACCCAATACACCAGAAAAAGCGATGGTAGAACCAATCGACAAATCAAAATCACGTGAGGCAAGGCACATCATCATGGTGCACGACACCATGCCGATTTGCGCCACCGACAACATCAGTCCAACGATATTGGTAGTAGAAAAGAAATTCTCTACCGTGAACGAGAGCACGCAAAATAATAGTGCGTACAAAATAGGCATACTCTGCTGCGCCACCCAATGGGTTTTATGTGAAGCTGCGTTTGAAACGGAACTCGAAGCTGAATTTGAGGCAGCTTGCGATTCTTGTAGGTCTGGCACTGTCTTACTATCTGCCGACATAGTGCTGTGGGAAGTCATATAAATAATCCTAATTAAATTTAACGTACTTTTAACTTAGTTCTAACTTAGTTCTAACTTACTTGCATGTCTGGCAGTGCCAGACTGAGTACGGCTGTTTCACTCGCATGTGCGCGATCAAGTTCGCCGCTGATGCGACCTTCGCGCATAACCAGAACACGATCCGCGATACCTAAAATCTCAGGTAACTCGCTTGATACGACAATGACGCAACAGCCACGTTCAGCGACGTCATGGATAATCCGATAAATTTCATTTTTTGCGCCGACGTCGATACCGCGTGTGGGTTCATCAAGTATCAACACTTTCAAATCTGGTTCTGCCAGCCAGCGTGCCAGGATCACTTTCTGCTGATTGCCACCTGACAGAAAACGAATTTCCTGCTCACGACCCGGCGTCTTGATTTTTAGTCTTTGAATAAAGCGGTCAGCCAGCTCAGCTTCTCGCTTGTGGCGTAAAAATAATCCACCTAGTAAGTCATTGCGACGGCAACTGATATTGATATTTTCAGCAACCGATGCTTCCGCCAATATGCCCTGCTCTTTTCTGTCTTCGGGGCACAATACGATACCGGCTTTAATTGCAGCAGCCGGTCCGAGTGCAGAAACTTGTTTGCCATCCAGCTCTACATGAGAATCTGCAGAGCGTTTGTCAGCGCCGTAAAGTAAGCGCATTAATTTGCTACGACCAGCACCAACCAGCCCAAAAAAGCCGAGCACCTCACCACTGCGCACACTAAAATTAGCGCCCTCAGCTGAGCGGCTATCTTTGAGCCCGCTGACTACCAGACGCGGCGCGCCCATTTTGCGTGGCCGATAATCGTAAATATCCTGCAATTCGCGGCCGACCATGTCATTGATGAGTACATCTTTTGGCACATTTGCCATGACAGGATGGGTAACAATTTTTCGCCCGTCTCTGAAGATCGTGCAACTATCACAGAGTGCATAAAGCTCTTCTAAACGATGGGAAATATAGATAATGACATTGCCCGCCGCACGCAAATTGCGTATCAGCCGGAACAAGATCTCAGTTTCCCGATGCGACAAACTACTGGTAGGCTCGTCAAAAGCAATGACCTTTGCATCTTGTAAAACTGCTTTGCAAATTTCTACCATCTGACGCTGGGCAATCGATAAATCAGCCAGTCTGGCACCTGGATCCAGATCAACACCGATAGCACTCAAACGTTCCGCAACTATGCGCCGGGCTTCGCGCTTGTTAACAAAACCAAATTTTTGTGGCAGATGTCCCAGTAGTACGTTTTCAGCAACAGTCAGCTCTGGTACGTATTGCAATTCCTGATGAATGATGGCGATACCGGCGGCGATAGAATCAGCAGCAGAATGAAATTGACATTCCTGACCATCTACTATCAAACGACCACCATCAGGACGGTATTGCCCGCCTAAGATTTTTAGCAGGGTCGATTTTCCCGCGCCGTTTTCACCCAGTAAGCCATGCACGGTACCGGCGTGCGCATCAAAACTGACGCCCTTTAGTGCCTTTACACCCGGGAAGTTCTTGCAGACCTGATTAAATTGAAGATAAGCAGATTTCACGTGTGACACCTTAAAGCCCAAACTGAGCGCGGACTTCGGTCTGGTTAACCCGAGTCATTAAAGTGCCTGTGGTCAGCGTCACGGCTGCTGGTACCTTGTTTTCAGTGATCCATTTATACATATTCATTGCGGTCTCATAACCATGACGTTTGGGACTGATCAAGACCGTGCCATAAAAACCTGTAGGACTTGGTTTGGCAAATTCATTCAGGGCAGTCTTACTGCCACCTATGCCTATGCCTATGACCGCATCGCTACGTAAGCCACGGCCTTCTGTGGCGCGTATGGTGCCTAGTACGGCTTCATCATTCATGTCAAATACGACCCAATGTTTAAATTGTGCATGCTTGGTCAGGGCGATATTTGCCGCATTAAAAGCACTCTCGGTATCTGTCTTCGCTTGCGTCGCATCGACAATATTAGCCACAGGAAAACCCGCCGCCTTCAATGCATCTACTGCACCTTGAGTACGTTCACGAGCAGTGGGTAATTGATCAAAGGCCAGGCGCATCGCACCCACTTCAGTCATTTTCCAGCCTCTTACTTTCATCTCATCGACTAAGCCCAGACCAACTTGCTTGCCGATCTCGTAAGCTGAAATACCCATGTGCGGAATTGAGGATATCGGCTTACCACTGCCGTCAACCAGCTGATCGTCCACGGACATGGCTTTCAGTCCATTGCGTTTAGCAGCGCGTTCAACCGCGATTCCGAGCTTGACATCTGGTGCGCAAATCACAAATCCCTGGGCTTTTTGGGCGGCCAGATTATCAATCGCGGCAATCATTTTTTCACCATTCGGAACACCGATCTTGACCAGGGTGAAGCCTTTTTCATGTGCAGCCTGTTCAGCAAAACGCCACTCATCCTGAAACCATGGCTCTTCGGCTTGCTTGACCAAAAATCCTATTTTTACCGGCTCTGCCGCAGACGCTGCTGGCACAACGCTCAAGTTACAAAGAGTCATCGCCAATGCGCTGATCATGACGCGAGGCCGGAAAGCAAATTTCAAATTTTGAATCATGATTGTCTCGCTTTAGTTTTGGTTTTTGTTTTGGTGGAAATGATGCTCATCGCCTCAGAGCTATCGTCAAACAGGCTGTCTTCAATCCCGATACGATCATCCAATTGAAGAGAGAACAGACTACCCGCTGCCGGCATACTTGCTAATTCTTTTGCGCTCATATCTTTGCGGGAAGTCGTCACCATTAACTGGTCGCTATTAACACCGCCAAAAGCAGGACAAGTTGGATTTTTTACAGGAACATGGATACGCTGTATGAGTTCGCCAGCAGGCGAATATTGCACAATGCTGGCAGCACCCCATTGGGCATTCCAAAGGCATCCATTTTTATCGACGACTGAACCGTCAGGGTAGGCAAGAGGATCATCCATCTGCGTAAACAAGCGGATATGTGACACCCTGGCTGATTCAGCATCGTAATCACATTGCTGAATACGACGCGTCAAGGTGTCGGTGAAATACATCGTTTTACCATCAAGGCTAAAACAAATACTGTTTGCAATTGCCACTGCTGGAAGTGCCAGACGGCGCAAGCCATATTGCAGCGAATATTGATAAAAACTGGCGATCGAGCGCTTTTCAGTGGCCTCGTTAAAGGTACCGAATACAAAGAAACCTCGCCTGTCGGTACGACCATCATTGATGCGGGTGCGTGATTCTGCCGGATCGACTGCGACCAAAGCTTGTACCGCCAGATTTTGTACGCCGATCATACCGTTCGCCGGGATTTCGGGAACCGTAGCAAAACCAAGTCGCTTGGATAAACCGAGCAATAAGCGTCCAGAACGGCAGTGTGCAAATGAACCTACACGATCAGGCAAACGATAATTGAGTACTTGCTGATTGCCCGGTGACCATGCGTGTACAGTAGCTGCATCAATATCTGTCCACCACCATTTGCTTTGCGCTGAATTCCATTGCAAACCTTCACCTAAAATCGCATTTTGGGCTAATGCAAGGCGCATGTTCTGCGCTGAAGCTTGTTGAGGTAATGAGTCGCGCAACATTACAAGACCGCACCAAAGACTAAGGGCTTTGTGTTCGCTTTACTTCTTACGCTGCTTATTACTCCATCAGCTAGTAGTAAATTTGACAGACGCTGCATTTGCGATAAAGCACGCGATACAAGCGCCCTTAGTAAAGCTGGTAATTCTGGTTGGTTCACACTCGTCTCCGTATGTTTTTATTTTTAACGCCATACTCTCCGGTACATGCGCTTTATTGATCTAATGACTCTAAGTTAGCGGTTTGTGCTATCTGAGACAAATGCTTTGTTTGGCTCTATCTATCTCAAATTCATATACCTCATTACTTTTCATAGCAATGCTCTTTAAGGCTGAATGTCGAGATGATAGACAGGTAATACCCGTAGCTGTCTCAAATTTGCGACCTGCGACGCTCCCTTGAAATCAGGTCTATGTTCTTTTGGTAAGTAGATCGGTGCATTTGCCAGTAAAGGTAATACGCTTAAGGTCAATGCAGTGTCGGTTGGCTTGATCTTATATTGCCAATGCTGGCCGTTGTAATACCAATCATCCAACATCTTAGTACCACTAAACAGCCGCCCGATATCACCGACAAAATCAAGCTCTAAAATAGCCTCGCCTGCGTCCCGCAACTGCTCTTGCGGGATAGCGATTTGCCATGTTGCGGCATAACGGAAATTTTCTGGAATAGGCTGCATTGCTGCTTTGGCTAAACCGCCAATGATCACAGGCGGCATTTGCTGGGCTGCTCGTAATTCTGTCACTTTTACATCAAGCTTACGGGCTTTGAGCTTGGCTTCGAAGACTTGAAATATCCCGTCCTTCGCGCTGGCGATTAGCGGTATCGAGGAATGCGGCGACCGGTCTAGTGGCGGGTAGACCGCAAAACGAAAATCTACTGTGACAGGCGCAATTTCTTGGGTTCGCAAATACAGCCCCTTACTGGCAAAATAGGGTTCCTGCCCACTTAATACCAGGTGGCGCTGACCAGCAAAATCACCGATGGAAAGCTGCTTAAGCTGCTCCGGTTTTAATACTAAAACAGTGATAGGTCTGGCATTGGGTTGTTGCAAACTAAACGGGCTGCTGGTTCCTGCTTTGATACCATCAATAATTAATTTACCATCGCTAGTTTTTTGGTGCACCTCTGACGCCGAGGTAGTCAGGTAAGAGGCTACTGCGGGGTCAAACGCAAATTCAACCGGTATATCTTTTTGTTCTGCAAAGACATATAGCAAGCCAGCTTTACCGTTATCTAGGCGCGCAACTGGTTGTGCAGTCGCATAGATCAGGCGCGTGCCGTCGAGGTCAAAATTGATCGGCCAAATAAAATAATTACCGTCTGCAATATCTACAGGATGCTGTGGGAAGACTACAGTCTGGTGCGATAACTTTACAGAGAATTGTACGCCCCGTTGGGTAGGCATCGGGTATTGCCGGACATGGTTATTGAAGAAAAGGAAGGCACTATCACCTGCACTGCGAACGGAAA
Organism: Undibacterium sp. GrIS 1.8; assembly: GCF_040544445.1. Lineage (NCBI taxonomy): Bacteria > Pseudomonadati > Pseudomonadota > Betaproteobacteria > Burkholderiales > Oxalobacteraceae > Undibacterium > Undibacterium sp. GrIS 1.8. The sequence continues at coordinate 78,462 of NZ_JBEONQ010000005.1, forward strand.
AACGTGGGGTGTTCAGATCTATCGCCGATGCAGACACTAGCTCAGGCTTGCGTACCGTCATTGGTGCCAGACGATCGCCAAAATTATTTAAGAAATAATGAAATGGCCTTAATGCAGATAATACCGGACGCTGCTGCCCATCCGGACCTAAGGGTGCATTGAAGTCATAACTGATCATCGGGGTATCGTTATAGCCGCCAGTGAGCGTACTTTCTTCGAGGCTATTTTGTACACTAAGTCCACTAGGATTGCGTCCACCGTGAAACATGTAGTAGCCCATCAGGTTCACACCAGAACCTAACTGTACTGGCAACATGGAGGCGATATCGTCTGCCGACACCAAGGTCCGGCGACGATACATAGCTGGCAAACCGGCACCGTATTCGGCACCCAAAAATGGTGTGAGCTCTTTATCTGTCTCAGCCGTGCCTGGTGCACTGGCTGCTGTCTGCGCGCCCAGATCACCGCTGACGCGGCTATCAAAACGAAAAGCATAGGTTTCTTTGGGCGGGAGTTCACTTGTGCTGACACCCCAGGGTTCATCAGGGTAACCGCCAAAAACCGGCGTCACTTCACCAGAGGGATAGACCGTACCATCCCAACCAGTCACTGTGTACAAGGGTACGTCTAGCCCTGCTTGCAAAGCCAGTTTTTTGAGGGTCGAGATATGAGCAGCGCCCTCACCTGCGCCAGTCAAATTGTATTCGTTCTCTAATTGGATAGCGATAACACTGCCGCCTTGCTTCCACAACTGACCCTTTAATTGCACACCAATTTGCCGATACAGACGCTCGACAAAATGGAGATATTGCGGATCATTTCCCCGAGTCGGCATGGTGTTCACGACCCAATCAGGTATCCCTCCAAAACGCGCTTCGGCATGCGCCCAAGGGCCAACTCTGACTACCGCCTTCAACCCTACCTTGCGGCACAACTCAAGGAAATGATGTAAATCGCGGTTACCTTTCCAATTAAATATGCCTTCTTGCTCTTCATGGTGATTCCAAATGACATAGCTGGAAACGATATTGATGCCAGCAGATTTCATCTTACTTAGCTCTGCCTCCCAACTGTCTGCAGGACTGCGCGAGTAGTGGAATTCGCCCATAACAGGCAACCACGGCTGGCCATCCTTCAAGAGATATTGATTGTTGATACCTAGTGTTTTACCAGCAGGCGAGAGCGCCGTACCCATACGCAGATGACCACTCACAGGTGCTACAAGCGGCGCACTGGCGTCTACCTGCAACAGTGTTTGCGATAGCGCCTGTGATCCGGCAGTCAGACTACAGATTACACTCAATAAAAGTCTGACCTTTAGCGGGTGCAAGCAATTACGTTCTTGCTGCAATAATTTTTTTTGCATTTTTTGTCTCCTGAGTTTTCTTTTTGTTTAGTTTTTTTGTTTATAGGACTTACGCAAAATTGCTCCTGCAGGGACTAGCGACGAAAACAGTACTTTAGTACCTTAGTCAGTACTAGCTGGAGGTGCAACTCAGCTAGGACAGTATTGCGTAAGTCCCCATATTTAAAACAGACCAGATTGCTAATGTCTTACATATTTATGTGTGGGCAAGAGAGACCAAAGCATCCACAAAAGCTCGCGCATTTTTTGCTACGCTGGCAGCATCTAAGCCTACCGAATATAAACTCCCGCCCAACCCAAAACCTGCTGCACCTGCTTGTAAGTAAGGCGCCATGTTATGCGGACTGATCCCACCAACTGGCAACAATTTCAGATTAGCTGGCAGCACTGCGCGCATTGCCTTAACAATTTGTGGCGTTATCAATTCAGCGGGGAAAAGTTTGATGGCGTCGGCTCCGGCATTTAACGCAGAAAATGCTTCCGTCAGCGTCGCCGCACCAGGCACACAAAACATCTCTGCTTTTTTTGCAGCTGTAATCACTTGCACATCAGCATGCGGCATCACAATCAGACGTCCGCCTGCAATGCGTACCTGTTGTACGGCTTCTGCACTGAGTACGGTACCAGCGCCGATCAGGGCATCTGCTGGCAGACAGCGACTAAGTATGCCGATAGACGCCAAAGCATCCGGAGAATTTAAAGGAACTTCGATAATACGAAAACCCTCTGCATACAAAGCTGAGGCAATTGCCTCGACTTCAAAAGGCTGTACGCCACGTAAAATCGCAACGAGCGGTAATTGAGCGAAAGCGCTATCCAGTGTTGCTAAGGCTGCAGTCATTTTGAATCCTGTAGATTAATTTCTGGCACAAGCAGGCCTGCACTTAAGGCAAGGCGCCACAAGCCTGCTGGCGCAGTATTAGATAACACAGCATCTGCCTTGACATCAAAGCGCTGTAAAGCTTGCACATAACGCTGGCATAAATCTGTTTCACCAACCAAGATCAAAGGGGCTTGCGTTAAGCCAGCCGCTGAACGCCAGACCAGACCTGCTTTGAGTTCATGTCCGATCAGTAAGCCAGACAAATAGTCCGCCAAATTGCTGGCCGGAATATCTTCCATTAGACCTAAACTGCGTACAGAAAATAACAAATGGCTCAAGCCATGTATGGCGGTGTCTTTTACGGCATCAACACCCTGCAAAAAACTCGTAAGATGCAAGTCCTGTGACTTCTGAGCATTCTGTGACCCTGCGTGTGATTCAACTGATGTCATAAGACGTCCCAGCACCGAATGCTCGCGCAGAACGGCGAATAACTCACCCGTCATATGCGTCGCAAACTCCAGCACTTGCGCCTGACATATGTGCGCCCATTTAGAATGCGTGCCCGGCATAACGATGCAACAATGTTCAGACCATGAAGACTGCATCTGCAAAGCACCGATGATCTGAGTTTCTTCACCCCGCATCACGTCTGGCGTCGCGTTATCTGAGCGATACAACAAACCCGGGACGATGTGTACGCGACGGTGATCGGTACTTGTCACATAAACTGTACCCGCCGCGATCTGATCAGAATTAGCCGGGCAAGCGACATACGGTACGTCCTGCCAACCGTGTTTGCTGCCGACCATCCCGCAAGCAAGTATGGGGAGCCGTGGCCATACATCCAGCCAGTCACCTGCGAGCGTAGTCAAGACTTCAGAGTACGCCTGCGATGAGGCTTTCATTTTGGATATGCCATGAGTGCCGAACCTGGTTTCAAGCACCTGCCCGTTTGCTCCCAACAAAAATGCTCTCAGGCTGGTACTACCCCAATCAATTGCGATCATCCGAGCGTCACTGGGCGATACGCCAATTGGACTAAAAGGATTAAGCGGGCTCACCATTCCGCCACACTTCCATCAGCATGACGCCAAAGAGAATTACGCCAGTCTGGTGCATTGAGACTCGCGGCAATTACTCTTTCCTCATCAATTTCGACCCCAAGACCAGGCTTGGGCAAGGGAGCGATATAGCCATCTGTAATACGGAAATCTTCACGATTTAAAACATAATCAAGTAGCTCAGCATCGCGGTTGTAATGTATTCCCATGCTTTGTTCTTGCAAGACCGCGTTATGCGAAACAAAGTCAATTTGCAAGCACGATGCCAAAGCAACAGGACCTAGCGGGCAATGCGGTGCCAATGCAATGTCATACGCCTCTGCCATCGCGGCAATTTTGTAACATTCCGTGATACCGCCAGCGTGTGACAGATCAGGCTGCACGATCGAGATACCGCCATCTTGAAATACACGCTTGAACTCAAAGCGCGAATACATGCGCTCACCCGCAGCAAGCGGGATCGACGTTGCTTCTGCCAGGCGGGGATAATATTCTGCCTGCTCTGCCAATACCGGCTCTTCTACAAATAGTGGCCGGTAAGGCTCCAGACCTCGCAACAGCACCTTCGCCATAGGTGCTGCCACACGTCCATGAAAATCAATACCAAATTCAATCTCATTGCCAAAAGCACTCCGGATTTCAGCGATACGTCCAACTGCTGCATCTACCGCGGCGGCACTGTCAATGATGCCGAACTCCTCAGTACCATTCATCTTAAAGGTGTCAAAACCGGCCTCACGGAGGCGGCGGATATCGGCGATCACATCGGCAGGACGATCACCACCGACCCAACTGTAGGTTTTCATGCGGTCACGCACCAGACCACCTAATAACTCGTACACAGGGACGCCAAGTACCTTGCCTTTAATATCCCATAAAGCCTGATCGATTCCTGCCATGGCGCTCATCAGTATCGCACCGCCGCGATAAAAACCGCCACGGTACATTACTTGCCACAAATCGTTAATTCGGGAAGGGTCTTGCCCGATCAAATAGGGCGCAAACTCTTGTACTGCGGCTTCCACTGTCTTGGCACGTCCCTCAATCACTGGCTCGCCCCAGCCAACGATGCCCTCATCGGTCTCAATTTTCAGCAACATCCAACGCGGAGGCACTCGGTAGGTGGTCAGTTTGGTGATCTTCATGGCGCAATGAATTAGTAATTAGAGACACGAGTGTAAGCCGCCAAGCTAGATCAGAAATATGAATTAAATCGCTAAAAATATACGTATTTGGCATAGCTCAGTCCCAATCGATATCAGCAGCAGAACTTTTGCGCCAAGCTAAATCCAAATGCGTGCACATAGCTGTAAAACGCGTTGGGTATCTTTTTGTGGCAATCTCCCTTTCATATTTGGCTGTTGCAAGACAAAAAGAGGATGACTTAACAGAGCGTTTTGAACAAGTTAGTAGTTTGAGCCATACGTGTTTTTGTGTGAAGTATTTTTATGGACAAGACTATGCCTTCGAAAGATAAACTAGAATTTGGGGAAGCAGGTTTTAGCAAAGCAAGTTCAAAGACTTTTAAAATTTTCAGTCATCACATCAGAAATATTTTTTAAAACCAAACGTACTTCAAATATAAATCGAAAGATCAACATTCATGCGACTACCGATAACTTTACGCTTATGCGAAAACGGAGATGAGCACGCTTTATCCCTGATTGGACACGCAACTTTTTTAGAGACATACGCGGGCGTTCTCGGCGGCAATGACATCATTAAGCATTGTGCTAAAGCGCATTCAAAAGAACTCTATGCAAGTTGGTTATTAGATTCTAGCTACAAGATATGGCTTGCCGAAATAAGTCCCGGCCAAGCGCCTGTTGGCTATATGGTGCTTATGACTCCACAGTCAGCATCAAATGATTTATCTACCGTTGACTCAGAACTGAAACGTATTTATATCTTAGGGAAATTCCAAGGCGGGGGTGTAGGCAAACTTCTACTTAATACGGCTACTGAACATGCACGTATCGTCAAGGCATCACGCTTAGTATTAGGCGTCTATGCTGGCAATGACAGCGCTATTAGCTTTTATCAAAAAGCTGGTTTTGAGAAAATTGGGCAACGTCAATTTAACGTCGGTGGACAAGACTATGACGATCATGTGATGGGACTGAATTTATAAATTTTGTGATGGACATGAACGACTCCAAACCTTGGATTGATACCTGATCAATCCAAGGTTTTTAAGTCGATTGCGATGCCTAGCGAAAGACTTAAGTCAGAAAACTAAGTTATTCGTTGCACCATCAATAGCAGCCATCAAAAATCCATAATAAAACCGCCACCTAAGGATTTTTGCGAATAGTTGTAATCGATCAGACTTTGACCGTAACCTGAGAATAATTGAACATATCCTTTAAGGTTGGTAGCGATAGGAATCGCCCAGCCAGCCTGGATTGCACCGCGACCTGTAGAAAAATTGCGACGTGCAGTCAGAGAAAATTCTTGTCCACTTTTCTCACGGTAAACAGCTCTGATATCGCCATGCCCCATGTAGTCGACAATATCAATATTGTCGTTGTCAGATTTTGCATTATCGAGGCGACGCCAGACGCGTGTGGTCAATCCAAAATTACCCCGCTCTACGCCTAATTCTGCATAAATCCTGTTCCAGCTACGGGACAGCGTTGAGGTTTGGCCGTTCGATTGATGCACTACCCCAAAATTAACATAGCGAATATCCAGTCCAGCGAAGTTTTTATTAATCGGTATGACAGCCATAATTTCTGGCTGGTAATTGGTCTCGCGGAATGGACTTGATGCGCTTCGGTTATATGCCTGCCAAAAACTTTGTTGAGTATAGCCAAACCATAAATCCACCGGAGAATTAGCGACCTCTTCAGCTAATTTCATCTTAAAACTCAATTGATATGTCAGTTCCACATGCTTAGATTTAATCCCGCCTGGCGTGAACTCTTTAAACGGCTGATCATTGGTTGCATTGCTGTAATTCGCCAGCAACAGATAATTATCGCGATGCGGGCGGAACACAAAACGTCCACGCTTAGAGGCCTCGTCCAGCTCCCAATTTTGTACCATATGGGATATTTCTGGTGCGGGTTCTACCACTTGCGCGGGCTGCGTGGGCTTAATACTCACGAGTGGTTGAACGGCTTCCGCCTTGGCGACTGCGGTATCGGCTTGCTCTGGCGTCGTTGCTTTGGCTAACGCATCAAAGCAACTAAGGCGTGCACTCGCATCACCAAGTACAGAGCAGCGCAACATCTGTTGCTCTAATTCACCAGCATAAGCGAGCATGGGACCCATGGCCGGCGAGATGAATAACAAAGGGATCATTATTTTTTTTATTGAATTCGACATAGAGATTTTTGCTTGGTAATTAAATGAAAATAAGAATTGGAGATAAAATTTGAATAAAGGAAAAATCAGGTTTTGATTAGCCTAATATCTTACTTGAAGAACATAATAGCCAGCTAGCGCACAAAGTTATGTTCGCCAACGCACACATCGAATTCAGTTCACTCGTAATTTTTACTCAACAGAAGTTGATACAGACCGAATAGCCTGCCAGATATGAATAGGGCTTACGCAAAAAATACCCGATAACGATAAAAGCGCAGAGAAAGCAGGGGGACATATTCCTCTACATTCTCTGCGCTTTTGAATCTACTTGAGTCTTCGAATACGACAAACAGCGTTCACAGAACCGCTTTATGCGAAGCAAGCAGGTAACACAAAAAACTACCAGTGAATTTGCGGTAATCGAATACCGGGCACAATTCCAAATACCGACAAAATAATGATAATTAATAAGATGATGAACAACACGCGTACGATCTGGGCTACCGGTGATGGGAGCGGCAACATTCCGACCAGCCACCAGATAAGTCCGAAGACGACGAGATAAACAATAAGGCTAATGATCATATTCATATATTTCAATCATATGGATAAAAATGCGCTAATCAGACGTTCAATATTGTTCCTTGACCGAAGAAAATCGCATCGTGTTTAGAGTTAGCTGGCAGCACATCAATTGGTACTGCCAACCTATTATGTTGAAAAATTAATTACTTAGCAGGCACAACAATAATCGTAGGGTCAGCTGGCTTGCCCTGCTCTCCAGTCTTACCTTTTGCGCCTTCATTTCCAGGCATACCTTGATCACCCGTAGCACCGGCAGTACCTTGTGCGCCGTCGGCCCCAGCCGGACCAGTTGCACCAACAGAAGCTGGGGCACCGGCTGCGCCAGTTGCGCCCGTTGCTCCAGCAGGTCCCGGAACAGCGACGGGCACGACGACTTGCGCCGGTTGACGATCACAAGCAGTCATCGTTAAAACACCTGCGAACGCTAGCAATAAAATAGAAATTTTCATGATGGGACCTTAAGTTGATTACGAAATATTAAGTAAAAATGACTTACGCAAAATTATCCCAACAAGGAGTAGCGACCACGACATTACATTAGTGCCTTACTTAGTAAGAACAGGAGATGCAACGCAGCTGGGATAATTTTGCGGAAGTGCTAAAAATCAGCGCAATAGCTGAAGCTAATCAAGTGGGTACAGTGATGTAAGGTGTCGCCTGATTGTGCCAAAGGATGCGCGCAAATATCCACGCATTCTGTGCGCTGGCAAACATACCCCAAATTAGCTTTGTTTTATATTGATCGAACCGGTAATAAAGAGTGCTGCCAAAATGGGATTTGCAATCAACTGATTAATTAATTTTATAAGATCATTTTATAAGATTAGTTTATAAGATTAGTTTATAAGACTAATTACGCGATTCAGTTTTGGCTTTCATGGATGATGATCAAACCCGCTACCTGTTGGTATGCGGGGTTTTTTTGGTTTTTTTGAGAAGAGTTGTATAAAAAATGACGCTTAGATCGATGCTATTTTTAACGATAAACAGTCAACAATACTTCTTTGTACTTAGTAAAATAACTAAGTATAAATATTAAAGTTCAGTAGAACTTTGCACAGAGGCCAAAGGTAGTTCAAAGAAAAATTGGCTGCCAACATCCACCGTTGATTTAAAACCGATAGTACCGCCCATGTGTTCTATGATGGTTTTACAGATATTTAAACCCAGACCGGTGCCGCCTTTTTTGCGAGTATTGGAATTATCGACCTGACTAAATTTTTGAAAAATCTTATCGTGAAAATTAACAGGAATACCGCAACCCTGATCACTAACAATAATCTTGACAGTCTTAGCAGCCGCCTCGACAGAGACGCGAACTTCGCCTCCTTCATGAGAAAATTTAACTGCATTCGATAACAAGTTGGTGAGCACTTGTGCAAAGCGGTCGCGGTCTACATTCACATCGACATCGCCGCAATCTATCGATCCTACAATCCTCACGCCGTATTGGTCAGCATAAGAAATATTAGCGCTGATGGCCTCTTGTATTAGCTGATTTAACTTAGTTAATTTGAGGTTGAACTCCATATTGCCGGAAGCAATTTTTTCCATATCCAAGATATCGTTGATCAAGCGCAGTAAACGATCTGTATTACGCATTGCAACTATCGTCAATTCTTTGACCTTAGGCGGAATTTCGCCAGCAACTCCGGCTGCAACCAAACGCAAAGCACCATTGATTGAGGTTAAGGGTGTGCGCAGTTCATGGCTAACGGTTGAAACAAATTCGTTCTTCATCATCTCTACCCGTTTGCGGTCGGCGATATCAAAACTCATCGCGTAAAATCCTTCTACAATACCCGCATCATTCAATGCCGGTACGTAAATAGATTGATAATAATAGACTCGATTATTGATGGTTCCTTCGGCCTCAAAACTGACACGTTCACCAGCTAATACTCTTTGCACATATGTTGCTAAGCCTGCGTAAAATTTGTTGCCAACTACCTCTCGCAAAGTCTTGCCCATCAGCTCCTCAGGCTTGACACCAAACTCCGTAGTGACGAAAGCGCTTACAAATAAATAGCGCTCTTGTGTATCCATAAACGTGATGATGCTGGGAAGATTGTCAGTAATCGCCTGCAAGCGACTTTGCGCGCTGCGCTGACGTTGCAAAGACAATTCCAGCTCATTAGCCTTAGTCTCAATTTCACGCGTGCGTTCAGCGACTGTGGATTCAAGACTCTCATTGGCACGTTCGATTCCGGCTAAATACTGCCCTTCTTTTTTTACCATATCGGCCAGAGTCACAGATAAAAGATGTGCCTCATGGAATCCATTGACGATGGGTATAGATTCCAAGGTGCGATGCTGTCCGCGGCGCTCTATTGATGAACTTAATTGTATTAAAGAGGATGACAAACGACGCGCCATCATTGCCGCAATAAAGGCTAATATCAGCGCTAGCACACCGCCTAAATACAAAATTTCGTGTTCTAGATTGCGCAGTGCTGCCATGGCAAGATCCTTGCGCTGGCGTACTAAAATACTCCATTTCAATGCGGGATAATTTCGCTGGTTGCCGGTAAGAGCATAACCGGTAAGGTATTCTTGCCCATCCTCCCATTTCTCTTCCGTGGCAACACTTTTGCCAGATCGTGATTGCGTCAAACTGGTAGATTTAATCTTCTTTTCTTCCATGCCTTTGGGTCCAAGAATGACCGTGCCGTCCTCACGCACGACCATAATCTCGGCAGAATATTGTTGGTTCACCGGTGATAATAAAGACCGCGCCATTTCACGCGCCCAGCCCCAGCTTAAATGCGCGCCGATAACTCCGCGATAGGTGCCATCAGATGAATGGATAGGGATAGATACATCCACAAAATGCCAGGGATCTGCACTGTAGGGCATCTGCTTTTGTAGCAATAAGGCGGGATGGTAATCTCCAGCGTAGAGCCCTTTTTGGCCTTGTTGAAACCAAGGACGCTGACTGACATCCGCACCTTCTAACAAACCCTTAGTCGCAGCAATGACTTTGCCATCCGGTGCCGCGAAACCGATCCAGGCATAAGATGGAAAAGTCGTTTGTAGTGTATCGACAATGTTACGAATATCGCCTGGATCTTTTGCGTCTTTAATTTGATTTAATTGCGACAGCAGTTGAACATCGCCGACGGCTTTTTGCATCACCTGGTCTAGCTCATCCCGCATTTGCCAGGAGAGTTGTTGCAAGCGCTGTTCGGCCTGCTTTTGCGCATAATTATCTGCGAAATGGTCTACCAGAACTAACATCGACAGGACTGTGCACAGCACAACAATGCTGACACCACCAGTCAATAAGGTGGCAAGTTTTGGCCGCGATGCTTGCTTCGATAAAAACATAGCTTGTTATCACCCAAAAGTAATACCGTAAATATGCGGACTAACTGAGTTACTTAACTGTTAGTAATTTGTATATTCGTTAATCCAATTTTTGGATCGGGGGATAAATAAATAATCATTCACAGAATACCGTCTGGAAACATCATATTCAACTACTCGTCAAAAGACAATCAACAATCTTAGCTAGCTTGTAACTGACATTAGCGGCGCTATAGTGAATGCAGCAATGTAACTAATGTAACCAACTGAGAACGTCATTAAGCATCCAATACACGGGTAAAGCGTAAGGCGTATGATGCATTTTTCACTCCAAGGAAAGAAGCCCGATCATGCCAAAAGCAATATGGAACGGAGCGATCATCGCTCAAGCGACGGACGAGGAAGTTGAGATTGTCGAGAACAATATCTATTTTCCGCCAAACAAAGTAAATGCTGAATACCTAAAAAACAGCGCCCATCATACTGTCTGCGGCTGGAAAGGCACGGCAGATTACTACAGCCTTGAGGTGGATGGAAAGATCAATGAGAACGCCGCCTGGCTGTATAGAACGCCCAAAGACGCCGCCAAACAAATCGCTGGATTTATCGCCTTTTGGAAAGGCGTGCAAGTAACATCCTAGCGTGTCGCCATCAAATTGGCACATGCCAGATTGATGGTAAATCGGTAGTCATCAGATGGTAATTCCGTGCGTGGATTACCGTTTTAGAGAACTGTTTGGCAAGTTACAGTGCGGGCTCCCCCACCAATAAAGGAACATCATGTTAATCACCACCACAGAAAATATCGCTGGCTACCGTGTACTGGAAGTCAAAGGGCAAGTGTTCGGCGTGGTCGTCCGCAGCCGAGGATTAGGTGGCAACATCATGGCGGGATTGCGCTCCATTATTGGTGGTGAGATTACAGAATACACATCCTTGCTGGAGGAAGCGCGTCGCCACGCGGTTGACCGCATGGTGAAAAATGCGCGCCTAATGGGTGGTAATGCAATTGTGATGATGCGGTTTGATTCCTCCGAAATCGGTCAGACCATGAGTGAAATCGTGGCCTACGGCACAGCGGTCATTGTTGAGAAAATTGAGAAAAACTAGGGAGTGTTGACCTAATGTTACGCACCACATTATTGTTCGTCGGATCGTTAATGACGATCACAGGCCTGGTTTTTATATTGGCCGGCAACGCGCATGCATTGCCCGTCACCCTTTGGGGAGTGATTTTGTTGGCCGCGCTGTTGTTGGAAAAATGGCGCTATCGACCAACCGCCACAATCACAGATTTAGATAAAGGTGAATGGCAAAAAACTGACGAAGAGTTTATCGATCCAGAAACCGGTGCACTCACCCAAGTGTTCTACCAGGCTGCAACGGGGGAGCGGCGTTATGTGCCGCTAAGTGTAAGTAAGTATAAATAAGTGTAGTGAGCCTAAGTAAATATCACTTAGGGCTAATCTGTTTAGCTCATCACGATAAGGTCATCAATGAGAAATCTGAGCCTTCTAAAACAACATAGTGCAAAAACAGACACATTAGCTTTGCTTAAACCTATCGCAGATTGACCATAGATGATGAGTGAGGCAAACATTCATCATAGCGATGCAAGTAGCCGCGCAGATCGCCAGTGTCAGTTAGTTAAAGGTAATTTTATATACTCCCCTTTATTTTTATTAAAAACACCATATTGACCAATGATTAATTGGACGATATAAATATACTCACTGTGAGTATATTTATATACATGTCTAAAAACAAATATAGAGTAAGTAATTAGAACTCGGAAAACTGTCGACAGCAGACATTTTTGATGAGATTTTTTAAGGAGTATTTTGTACAAATTTCCGTCTTAAGAACATTTTTATCCTCAATTTTTTTCATCTTAAGGTGATCTAGCGCACATAAGAATTGACGTAGGCAGGATATAAAGAGCAACATCACTTTGCAACATCAAGTAATGGCGTATCCGGTTCACATCTTGTTTTATCCGATAACAATACCTAAGGAGCCTCAAAAATGAAAAAGCATCTCTCATTGTTCGTTTTACCATTGGCCTTACCACTCATCATGTTGGCGAGCACGTCATATGCACAGAGCGCAACTGCCAGTGCATCTGCAAGCGTCGCAACAGGAAAAACTAAAGCCGAAGTAAAAGAGGAAATCAAAGCTGCCAGAAAATCCGGCGAGTTAGATAAGAATCAAGATTTAGATCCTATCCCTGTCAAAGCAGATAAAACCAGCGGCAAGACACGCGCTGAGGTCAAGGCAGAAGCTAAAGCCGCCGTCAAATCTGGCACAGCGACCAAAAATCTGGATTTAGATCCTATCCCAAAAACGGATAAAAGTGCAGGTAAAACCCGCGCAGAAGTAAAAGCAGAAACCAAAGCAGCAGGCAAAGCGGGGGAGTTGAACACCAATCTGGATGTTCCAGCAACGCCACCAAAAACCAAGTAAGTTTTCAAATCACTCATTGAGTTCGTCACTGAGGTAGTCACTGAGGCAGCCATTAGAAAAATCTCTGATGATCTGATGGTTACCTCGGCTTAGTGATTTTTTACTACCTTTTTGTGCTGTTTTGTACGAGCTGTTGAAAATCTTAAAAACTGACACAAAATCATTTCATTAAAACTGGAGTGCTTTTGCGTCAGTTTTTATTTTATTAACCATATTTTCCAATGATATTCAATAACCGCATATCACTACGCCATAAGGATGCAGATTTTGTTGTGCTAAATCGTTGCTTGTTCAGTAGAATCTGCCGAATACGATCAACATTCCGTCGGTTGACGCTTGGCGTCATTTACAAAAATTTTTCTATTGCACACCCATCATGATGACTTCTTCCCGGCTTATTTTATTGCTCACAGCAATCTCGGTTTTATCTGGCTGTGGCGGTGGTGGCGGATCAGATACGGCGTCATCGGGCTCTGTTGCAACGACACCGCCTGCTACGCCAACGACACCGACCACCCCTACCCCACCGACTACGCCAACTACCCCAACACCACCAACAGTGCCGACAGCGCCTGTTACGCCTTTACCTGACTCGGTCGCGGCGATTTTGGCGCAAAAAATGGGGAAGCCAAAACAATTCCTGATCGGCCTTGGCTCGGGCATGTCGACCACAGATATCAAAGCACAATCAATCACACCCGATATTTATGATCAGTATTTGGTTGGCGTCGGCAATACCGCATGGCCTAGCTGGAATCTGCCTAGTGGTGCATATGTCGGTATCACGGCAACTAATGCAAAAAATATTGGTGCTGTGCCGATGTTTACTTTGTACCAGATGGCACAAAATGGAGATGGCAATTTATCTGGTTTGACGGATGCCAACTTTATGACGAAATATTGGGCGCAGACAAAATTACTGTTCACTGAATTAAAGAAATTTGATGGTCCAGCCTTGGTCAATTTAGAGCCAGATTTTTGGGGTTATGTGCAAAGCCAGGCGCCTGGTGGCGACCCGACCAAACTCTCTGCACAAGTGACAATTATGCCTGAATGCTCTGCACTGACAAATGACGCTGTTGGTATTGCTGGCTGCATGTTAACGCTTGCGCGTCTATATGCGCCGAAAGCATTGGTCGGTTTTCCGGTATCGATCTTTGGTCGTAAAGAAGCGGATGTAGCGCAGTTTATGACTAAGATAGGTGCAGCCAAAGCAGACTTCATTGTGGAACAAACGATAGACCGTGATGCAGGTTGCTATGAGGTTTTGCCATCGCCAAGCGAGTGCAATCATTCAACTGCGGCACTGTATTGGGACGAGTCCAATTTGACCTCACCCAACTTCCATGACTACCTGAGTGGCGTCTCGATTATCCAGCAGGGTATCGGCGGTTTGCCTGTGCTGTGGTGGCAAATGCCGATGGGCGTGCCTTCGGCTACACCTGGCGGTACGCCTGGGCATTACCGTGATAATCGTGTGCATTACATACTGACTCACCCGGCAGAATTTACCAAAGTTGGCGGCGTTGGTGTTGTGTTTAGCGCAGGTGCGACCAACCAGACAACGATCCTTACCGACGGCGGACAATTTCAGAATTTGTGGAAAGCGTATATCAAAACGCCGGCAGCGCTTTAGCTTTTAGATCGGCTAATCAGTACAGATCAGTGCAGGTGAAACAGCATTGCTGCCACCTGCACTATTATCCAATTTAAGCGGCCGTATTAACCCGCATAAGTCAGAGTATCGGTCGATGTAGTGTAAGTCGAACTAGTGACCGAACTGACGTAAATATAATCCCCTTTTGCCACGTTCTGATTGACGGTAATCAGCATATAACCACGACGTGAGGTATCGATATAGTTGATGTCGTCGACCAGCGCTTTGATCGTACCAGCCAAGGTGGCTGGCGGCACCACTGCTGGCGGGAAAACGCCCTCAAATCCTGATGAAGTCACCGACATCCCCGCAAACTCTGCGCCAACTTGCGTGCCATCCGGCAAAGTTAATTTATTAAACCAAGCGTTGTGACTGTCACCGGATAACACCAAAAATTTCTTATTCGCTGCTTTGAGTTTATTGGCAGACGTGAACAGCGCATCGCGGGCGTTGGGATAGCCTTCCCAATTATCAAAATTGTAGGAAATTTTTGGATTTTTACTCAAGTCCAGCAAATCCTTTTGTGCTTGAGTTTGCAATGCAACTGGCGTCGCTTTTGCTGTCAAATAAGCCGTCACAGATGCGGTACTCAGATTCGTCGACAGCACAGATGCTGGCAATTGAATACGCCCCATCACCGTTTGATTGCCCAGCACTTGCCAAGTCGCCTTGGATGCGGTCATTTGGGTGTCCAACCAAGCTTGCTGAGTGGCGCCCATCAACTGCTTATTCTTATTGAACGCATATGGCAAAAACGCCGGATCAGCGATGTCACGACCTGATGCATCATTAGTGCGGTCTGGCTGATGCTCACGACCGATGATGCGGGTATCCAGCATATGTAGCGACAACAAATTACCAAAATCAAAAGAGCGATAAATCTTTAACAAATTGGTCGGATCCGGTGTACGGATGGGCATCCATTCGTGATAAACCTGACTCGCTGCAGCTTTGCGCGCCGCCCATGGACCTTGTGTGACTGGATCATGATTTTCTGCGCCATCCATGTAGGCGTTATTGGCAAACTCGTGGTCATCCCAAATCGCAATCATTGGCATGCGGGCATGCAGTGCTTTGACATACGGATCGGCTTTATGTAAGGCATGACGGGCACGATAATCGGCGAGGGTGACGACCTCATTCGCAGGTGCAGAAATACGCGCCGTGACCGCAGTGGCAGCCGGAGGATAAACGCCGTCTTTGTATTCGTAAATATAGTCGCCTAGGTGCAAAGAAAATTGCGCGCCGGATGAGATTGCGGAGTCATACGCGTTGAAATAGCCGGCAGGGTAATCACTGCAAGAGAATACGGCTAGCTTGACTTCTGACACATTCCCGACAGGCAAAGTGCGGGTACGTCCAACTGCCGATACGCTGTTATTGGCAGCGATAAAACGGTAATAATATTCTGTGTTGGGGCTGAGTCCGGTCGCATCAACTTTTGCGGTAAAGCCTGTATCTTTTGTCGTGGTTGTTTTACCGGAAGAAACGATGGTAGAAAACGTCGCATCCGTCGCTACTTGCCATTGCAAATCCACCGATGCGTCGGTAGATACTTTTGCATAGGTCCATAAAATTACCCGGTCAGATAAAGGATCGCCGCTGGCAATGCCGTAGTTGAATGATGCCTGCTCTAAATTAACATCCGCATTAGAGCCGCCGCAAGCAGTCAATACACCGCCAGAGGCGACTACTGCTGCGACGGATGACATTTTAATGACGAAGCCACGACGGCTCAGATTTTTTGGTGACTCTGTGTTTTGTATAAGCGCGTCTTGCGTTGGCTCGTTGGTTTTCATCTTGGGTATCTCCTCAAAAGAGGCCGATTTTATTCACCGCTTATGTCAACGGTATGACGTCCAGTACAAATTAAGCCCAAACTGAGCATCCACTCTATAAGTAACATTTGTAAAATTAATGAACTGGATAATATGTGCTCTGTCGTACAGATGTAGCATATGAAATCAGCTTATAGTGATGGATTAAGTTAGTCGCCAGCCTTGATAAATAGCTGGCGATTTGGTTAACGATTTGGCCGACAATTCTGCTGACGAATTAGCTAAATCCTCTATAGGTTTTGTACTCAGTTTTGTACTCAGTTTTGTACTCAGTTTTGTACTCAGTTTTGTACTCAGTTTTGTAACAGTGCACGCTCTCTTCACTTACCACATCAAGGATTACGTTTATGACCGAAGATGAAATCCGTCGCAATGCGTTTGCGATGCCATATAGCAATTCTGCTTTCCCGCCTGGACCGTATCGCTTTACTGACCGCGAATTTTTAATCATCACCTATCGGACTGATCCCGAGCTTTTACAAAAAGTGATTCCAGCGCCGCTAAAGATGACGGAACCGATCGTCAAATTTGAATTTATCAACATGCCAGACTCCACTGGCTTTGGCCATTATTGTGAATCTGGACAAGTCATCCCCGTCACGCTGGATGGCGTGGAAGGCGGCTACGTTCATAGCATGTATCTCAATGATCATCCTCCGATTGCGGCTGGCCGCGAGTTGTGGGGCTTTCCTAAAAAACTGGGCGAGCCAGAATTAAAAGTCCACAAAGATACGCTGGTCGGCACGCTGGATTACAGTGATGTGCGGGTTGCAACCGGCACGATGGGATTTAAGCACACCAAACTGGATGTGGAGGCGGTCAAAAAATCGATGGCAGCGCCCAGCTTTTTGCTTAAAATTATTCCCCACGTGGACGGTACACCTCGCATCTGCGAACTGGTGCAATATAGCTTGACCGATATCATCATCAAAGGCGCCTGGGGCGGACCCGGCGCATTAGATTTAAGTCCGCATGCACTGGCGCCAGTGGCAGCGCTGCCAGTGCTGGAAATACTATCTGCTGTCCATATTCTGGCCGACCTGACGCTGCCGTATGGCACTGTCGCGTACGACTATTTGCAACAATCCAAATAAGGGAAATCTCATGTTACTCAAAGATAAAGTCGCTCTGATCACTGGCGCTGCCAGCGGTATCGGTAAAGAAATCGCCATGGAATACGCTAAGCAAGGCGCGAAGATTGTAATCGCCGATATGGCATTGGATGCCGCCACCGCGACCGCCAAAGAAATCGAACAAGCAGGCGGTACTGCAATGGCCGTGGCGATGAACGTCACTGACGAAGCGCAAGTGGACAAAGGCGTAGCAGATGCTGTCGCCGCTTATGGCAGCGTGGATATCTTGATCAGCAATGCGGGTATACAAATCATCAGCCCTATCGTAGATCTGAGTTTGGATAATTGGAAGAAACTGATCGCCATTCATCTTGATGGCGCTTTCCTCACCACCCGCGCTTGCATGCGTGCGATGATCGCCAGCGGTAAAGGCGGCTCAGTCATTTACATGGGCTCGGTCCACTCGCATGAGGCATCACCGTTGAAAGCACCTTACGTTGCAGCCAAACACGGTCTGGTTGGTCTGGCGAAAGTCGTTGCCAAAGAAGGTGCGAAAAATAACATCCGCGCCAATGTCATTTGTCCGGGATTTGTACGCACGCCATTGGTCGATAAACAAATTCCAGAACAAGCCAAAGAACTAGGCATTACCGAGGAAGAAGTGATTAAAAACGTGATGCTGAAAGAAACCGTCGATGGCGAATTTACGACGGTACAAGACGTTGCACAAACCGCGATATTCCTCGCCGCATTTGGTTCCAATGCGCTGACAGGTCAATCCATTACCGTCAGCCACGGCTGGCATATGCAATAACTGGTTTGATCACTTGTTCATGTAGATGAACTGAGGGCATCCAGGATTGAATCTTAGATTAACTAAGTGATCAACTAATTGATCGACTAATTGATAGACCAAGTAGTAGCCTGAATTATTAGCTGAATGGCTGGACTTATTTTTAGATTTTTTGCAGATTGATTGAAGGGAATCTGTCTGCGAAATTTCTTTAAATAAATCCAACATTTAGTCTGGACTTCAACTGATAAATCAATATACTTACCTATAGTATATTTTAATCGTCCGATTATTCTCTGGACAATCGGCTTATTTAGATAAAAATATCGGGGAGTATATTGTTTCAGCAAGCATATTTAAATGTGCTACGCCCGTTTTTCAACGCTAGTAAAACTTTACCCAAAAGCGACGCTGCACTTAATAACTCACCGCTCAATTCAATACTCAACTCACAGCCTCTTCCGTAACTCTTTTCATGCTCGGCGGCAATTCCAAACCCTCCGCAATTGCCACTCTTACTAAGGCATTTTCTAAAATCGCTCTGGCATGTCCGGCAGTTTGTTGAAGATCACGATGTAGAGCGGCATCATCAGCATTGCGGTTGGCGCACTCGGCACTGTAACGCTCAAAGCTGCCCAAACTGGTGACTAGCTCAACTAAATGACGTGGGCATTCGCAATACACCAAGTTGGTCGCATTGGCTAACTCAGATAAAGCGTGCTCGTCGAATCTTGGAGGTGGCGGATCACCTAGTTCATTCGCAGGCACGACGATTTTTACTTCCGTCTGCGGCAATCTCAGCAGCGCACGGCAAAGCGATTCAATTTCGATCGCGTCTGACGGTGCGCGTGCGACTTCATGCCCGACCGACCGCAAGCGCCGAATCACTGCACTCGGTGCAAAACGATACAAAACAATCGCCTGACTAGCACCAAACATCTTCTTGATACCCGCCACCGTGTCAAAAGTCGCCTCATTTAACAGCGGCAACTCAATCACGATGACATCCGCTCGCACGTTTTGCAAGTTGGTGGTAGCATCGACTACATTGACGGCGCGTCCCACAACTCTGAGCGCGTTATCCGATAAGGTTTCTTCAAACCGACGAGATGACACCAGCGGGCCGATCAATCCAACCCGCAACTCACGGGCAAGCTCACCAGCGAGTCGTGGCGGCGCTTCTAATGTTCTGGCGGCGCTGCGCATGGCAATCAACGCATCGGTCGGTAGCGACGCGATGGAGCCGATTGAGTGCCCCATATCGACTAGTTGCTTAATCAAAGTGAGACGTTTAATTTCTGTCGACGAATATAAACGCTGACCACGTTCACTCAAACGCGGACCGACCACGCTGTAGCGGCGCTCCCACACCCGCAAGGTTTCAACCGGCACACCAGCCAAACGAGCCGCAATACCGCTGCGGTAAGTCGCCGCATGTGGGTCATTCATATTATTTTCGGACGCCATAATTTCCCCCAGTTCAGGTTGAATCTCACTTCAGACAAATACACAGTAAATACTGCAATTGACACATCAATGAACCGATATTATCACAGTATATCGATTCAAGTTCTGGACACAAATCGGATAACAGCCTAAATTAGTAATACAAATCCAGTTCAATAAAATAGAAATTTTTATCTTCGACTGGTAACACGGCGCAACGTAACGCTCACTTGAATTATTTTTTGATGATAAATTAGCGCATCAATTGATTGCTCATACTTAGATTGCTGCCTCATTTATCGACTGTTCAATTGATTGATTTACTCAGTTATACACTTTTAGTCCCTTTTTAAAGGAAATACTATGACAACCCGCCGGCAGTTCATATTTACTACCATCCCTTCCACTGCAATTTTGTTAGGCACTGCAAATATTGCGTCAGCTCAAGCAGTCCATTTGGAAGAAAGTGATCCTATCGCAACCGCACTCGGTTACAAAAACGATGCGAGTAAAATCGATGCAAAAAAATATCCCAATAAAGTCGCCAACAGCAATTGCGCTGGCTGCCAATTATTCCAAGGTAAAAGTACCGATGCGTGGGCAGTGTGCGGTGCAGTCGGTGGCAAGCAGGTAAATGCCAAAGGCTGGTGCAGTGCCTGGAATAAAAAAGCCTGATTAAGCCAAGTGACGATAATCACTGACATGTGACATTAATGCGTTCGGGGATCAAGGTTTTACCGATTTTGATTTCTGAACGTTGATTTCTGAACGTTGATCATATCAACGACAAAAGTCACTACAGACCCAAAATAACGATGAATTCATTTCCACAAGACAGCGTTTGTGTGGTGATTGGTGCGACCGGCGGCATTGGCAGCGCGCTCCTGTCTGCATTAGAAAACAACGGCACTTTTAAAACAGTTATTGGCCTTAGCCGTAGTAGTTTTCCTGCACTAAATTTACTGGAAGAATTTTCGATTGCAAGCTGCGCGGAATACATCGCAAGCGTTGGCGTACCGCGCTTAATTATTGATGCAACAGGACTCTTGCAACGCGATGGAATGCAACCAGAAAAAAGCTGGCGACAACTAGATCCTGCACACATGAAGGAATCATTTGCAATCAATGCGATTGGTCCCGCTTTGCTGATGAAGCACTTACTCCCTCTACTGCCGCGCGAAGGCAAATCGGTGTTCGCTACTTTGTCAGCCAAGGTCGGTAGCATTGGCGATAATCACTTAGGTGGCTGGTACAGTTATCGCGCCTCTAAAGCCGCTTTAAATCAACTCGTGCACACCGCGGCGATAGAATTAAATCGACGCCAGCCCGAAGCAATTTGTGTCGCGCTGCATCCGGGCACGGTACAAACATCTTTGTCATCGCCATTCAGTAAAACGGGGCTGGAGGTGCAAACGCCTTCCACCGCGGCGACACGTCTGCTCACAGTAATTGATCAACTCATGCCAGAAAATTCTGGGCAGTTTTTAGATTACCGAGGTGATTTTTTGCCCTGGTAAAACTGAGAAATTTTTATCGAAAATAGGCTAAAAAAATGTGCTTAGATTTTGTTTTTACGAATACATTTTTCTCAGCTAATTAATGACAACTAGAGCTCAAATACATCGCAAATTTGCGCTCTTTTAATTGAGATTAATTTCAGTTAATTCAATATACTCCCTATCAATTTTATAAAAAACCCTTCACTGTCCAAATAATACCTGGACAAGTAATATATACTCTCCACTAGTATATCCATCAACAGATAGGAAATTCAAATGGATATTTTCTATCTCCGATAAAAAAACGACTGAATTTTATTGGAGTAACGATGCCGTTTTTTTATGGAGTTAAATCACTTATTTTTTTATTTCTTGAATCCGATTGATCCTTGCTCGCGTAAATGATTAGGCAATCATGCACAAGTAATTCTTCAGGAGATAGACATGCGTAAATTTAGCCCAGCAATTCTGTTCGTAGCATCCATGATGACGTTCGGTGCCAGCTATGCTGCTGACATGACCGTGATGGTCGGTGGTCAAAGTATGTTTCCAAGTAAAGATATTGTTGACAATGCCGTCAACTCCGCAGATCACACAACATTAGTCGCGGCTGTCAAAGCAGCCGGCCTGGTAGATACACTGAAAAGCAAAGGTCCTTTCACCGTATTTGCACCAACCAATGCAGCCTTCGCCAAACTACCGGCGGGCACGGTAGAAACATTGGTCAAGCCAGAGAACAAAGCAACACTGACAAAAATTTTGACCTACCATGTGGTGCCAGGTAAGTATGATTTTATGGCGCTCGAACGCGAGATCACCAAGCAGTCCGGCAAAGCAACTTTGCCAACGGCAAGCGGTGGTAAATTGATGTTCACCATGAACGGAAAACACAATATTGCAGTGATGGATGAAAGCGGCAACACAGCCAATATCAGCACGTATGACGTGTATCAATCTAATGGCGTAATCAATGTGATTGATACTGTTTTAATGCCAAAATAATTGGTCAAATGCTGCACTGATTTTTGACGCATTTGTTATTAATTTAAAGAACTTAGTAGTCGAATTTATTGCTTAGCGACTACTATGTTGCTCTTCTATGGCGTGTAGCGCGAACCATTCGCACTACACGCCGTTTGCATTTTTATTGCGCGTCTCTTATACAAATGCATCTAGGACGGAACTTTATACAGTCTATTCATCTAACATAACAGAAGCAGCAATCGTTATTAGGTCAACGGATGTGTTTGGGTAACGTTGTATAGATATTGCCGCAAGGCGTATGAGGTAGAAATGATGAAAAAATTTATACTAGCGATGTCAGTAACGTCCATCATCGCAGCAACCGGATCTGCGTTTGCTGCGGACATCGGCGTCTCCATCAACATCGCGCAGCCAGGTATGTACGGTCGCATTGATATAGGCAGCGTACCAGGCCCACAAGTCGTTTATAGCAGGCCAACAGTGATCTATGCAGCACCCGTTGGCGTCGTCAGAGAACCAATGTACTTATACGTACCGCCTGGACATCAAAAAAATTGGCGTAAATATTGCGGCAACTATAATGCCTGCGGCCAGCCAGTCTATTTTGTGCAAGAACGTTGGTACCGCGATGTCTATGTGCCGCGCTACAGAGAACATGAACACGGAAGAGACTACCGCGATGATCGCAGAGACTATGACAGGGATCATGACCGGGGTCACGGCAAAGGCCGCGATGAAGATCATGGTGATGACCATGGCAGAGGCCGTAGAGATAATTAATTTGAATTTGATTTATCCATCTCCAGTCTGACAATTAAAATAATTGTCAGACTTTTTTATTGCAAGAATTTTTATTGCAATAAGTACAGGCATTAAAAATCCCCCATGGCATTCAATATGTGATGGGGGATTTTTAATAACTCAGACAAGTTAAACTCAACACAAGTCTGAAATGAATGAAGATGAAAACGAACCGGCGGGGCTTACGTAAAATTGCTCTTGGAAGAAGATCAACCTAGGATGCATGACGCCGCTAAGACGTCTTTGCGTAAGCCCTGATTAAAAAACTTCAGCAAGCTCTTTCGTGACGGATGCTAACTGGAACGCCTTTAAGGCTTTCAACGCATCAGGTACGGCTTTGATAACTTGATTACCGTTGATCAATTCAGAGATGTGGTGCTCCAGCGCCGCTGTATCTCTGTCAAGCTTGAAATGAGCTGGTCTGTCGGTTTGCATGATGCTCCAGCGCGCAACTGGTGCGTTACCAGTTTTATTTAACAGGGAGCGATCTGTGAGCCATTTTTCAAATGATCGTGTCGATAAGTTTGCATCGATCCAAACCAGATTGTTGGATGACGCTGTATTTTGTCCAGAAGAGCGGATTAATAATTCGTAGATCATTTGTAAGTACTCCCTATTTATCGGAGCATTTCTGTTACAGAAATGTCTTATCCTCGTAGCTAAAAGCGTTTATCTCCCCATCTTGGTTGACAAGAATTTGGATTTTTTTTGGAATTCTCTGTAAAAACCCATTTTTTATGTAGTTTTGGCCTTGATTTAAACTTTTTTTGCAATTTTATTTGGTAATAAAATGTTATTTCTGTAAATGGAAGTCTAAATAATATAAATATATAAATAAAAAATCCGGCGTTTAAAGCGCCGGATTTTTGTTGTGGACTGAGCTAAAAAGTCACGTCTAATGCAATTTATTTAACAAAATACACTTAGTAAAATACAAATACATTCTTGAACTAATTACTGAGCTGGTTTTGGTTTTACATCTTCCGTTTTTACGTCTTTCGCTTTGGCATGAGTTTTATGCTTAGGCTCAGATTGTTTAACCTCAGTTTTCGCATCTAACTTCTCTTCCGACGCTGGCGTTATTTTTGCAATTGGAGCAGATGCAGCTGGTGTCGTTGCACTCGCTGTTTTGCTGATGATATGGGTAGCAGAAGAAGCCGTAGCAGCTTTGCCAACGACTGGTGCTGTGGTGGTAGAGGCAGCGACTGAAGCACTTGCACTGGCAGAGGCCGACGCAGATGGAGCTACAGGTTTCGCTGTCGTAGTTGTTTGGGCGAACGCTGTACCCATGACGAAAGTAGTAGCGACGAGTGTGGTGATCAGCTTGTTCATGATTAATCCTGTTCTTGAGTATGTTTGCCTTTATCGGCTCTTATTTACTTCACGTAGTCAATCTACGTATCTCTCAAACGCCACTCGCTTAGTTTCTGTTGACAGGTAAAGTGTTGCGAATTGTTACTGCGTATTTTTATTTTTATTTTTACGTATTACAGGAAATCGCACAGGCGCTGAGCAGAAGAAAATTTCTCAAGAATAAAAGCATTTACCGCACACATGTTGATACCGTTCATTGCCACCAATCGCTACTTGCTCGCCCGCTTTAACACGCTTGCCATTGGCATCCAGACGAATATTCATAGTGGCTTTTTTTCCGCAAGCACAGATATTTTTTAGCTCTTCAATATCGTCGGCAAGTGTCAATAAATAAGCCGATCCAGGAAATGGTTCTCCCATAAAATCGCTACGCAAACCATAGCAAATTACCGGTACGCCTTTGACTTGTGCGAGCTGATGCAACTGACGTACCTGAGCCGATGTCAAAAATTGTGCTTCGTCTACCAACACACAATTGACTTGTGGGATGGCTTGTAAAAAGTCGTAGTCGGCATCAAATATCTCCGCATCACGTTGCGGGCCTAAACGTGATGTCACTTTGCCCTGACCGTAACGATGATCAATTGCCGCCGTGTACAGCCGCACTTTTTGTCCTTGCTCTTCATAGTTATGAGCGACTTGTAGCATGGCAGTAGATTTACCTGCGTTCATTGCTGAATATCTGAAATAAAGTTTTGCCATAAAATTTTTTAAATAATTGTAATTCCAATGTCGGACGTGATTGTAAATCCATTCGTTCCGCTTCAGGTAATAGATAACCGAAGCATCAATTTACTCATTACAAAAATATGAAATAAATCAACGATAAAATTATTTAATAAAAATAATAAATCTGATTGAAAAATTTTTGAAAAAATAAAGTCTTGAAATTCTAAAACAGTATGCCCATATCTGTATTAGCAAGTGCTCAACAGAGGCTTGCTAGCTTATTCAGCATGGAGCTGAAAATAGCTTTTTTCCATATCGCTTACTTTTATTTTGAGGATATATCATGCGTAATTTTGACTTTGCCCCACTGTACCGTTCTGCCATTGGTTTTGACCGTTTAGCGCATTTATTTAATGAAGCGCAACGCACTGATGCAGCCCCCAGCTATCCACCTTACAACATCGAATTGATCGGCGAAGATAAATACCGCATCACGATGGCTGTCGCTGGCTTTGAGCGCTCTGAACTGGAGTTGGAAAGCGAATTAGACACCTTAAAAATCGTTGGTCGAAAACAAAAGGATGAGACTCAATCCACCTTCTTGCACCGCGGTATTGCAGCACGTGATTTTGAGCACCGTTTCCGCCTAGCAGATCACGTCAAAGTGGTTGGTGCCAAACTAGATAATGGTTTACTGAATATAGAATTAATCCGCGAAGTACCTGAAGTATATAAGCCAAGAAAAATTGCAATTGATGGCGATAACTTGCATATCGTCAAACAAGCTGAATTAGAAGCGGCTTAAAAGATCGGAGCGATATCACGAATTGATATCGCTCCGGTTTATAACAAGACGATAGCAAAAATCACTGCACAGATATTTTCTGTGCAGTGATTTTTTAGTAATCTGCTCTGTTAAATCTCTACAGCTGTGCCAGATTATGTCGCCCAACCTCACGAATATCTTTAGTACCTGTCAGCGCCATACTGACATCTAATTCTTTGTGCAAAATCTCCAGCATTTTAGTCACGCCTTGCTCACCCATCGCACCCAAGCCATATAAAAAGGCACGTCCAACCATGCTGCCTTTCGCGCCCAAAGCAGTGGCTTTTAAAATATCCTGACCAGTGCGAATGCCGCCATCAAACCAGACTTCGGTTAAGTGCCCGACCGCATCCACAACAGCTGGCAATGCTTGTATGGACGACATTGCGCCATCTAATTGACGACCACCATGATTGCTAACGATGATCGCATCGGCACCGGCTGCGACGCCTAATTTAGCGTCTTCTACGTCCAAGATGCCTTTAAGAATTAACTTGCCACCCCACTCTTTTTTGATCCAGGCCACGTCATCCCAATTTAAGGTTGGATCAAATTGGCTCGCAGTCCATTGACTCAGGGTTAAAATCCCATCACCTCCTTTGACGTGTCCAACTAAATTGCCAAAGGTTTTACGACCAGTCAATGCGCGTAGCGCCCATGCTGGTTTGGTCGCCAGATCAAGGATATTTGCCAGCGTTAATTTTGGCGGAACTGACATGCCGTTGCGGATATCTTTATGTCGCTGACCCAAAATTTGCAAATCCAACGTCAATACTAAGGCCGAACATTTTGCATTTTTTGCCCGCTGTATCATTTCTTTGACAAAGCCACGATCTCGCATGACATAGAGCTGAAACCAGAATGGTTTTGTAGTAACGCTCGCCACATCTTCAATCGAACAAATACTCATGGTGGAGAGCGTGAAAGGAATACCAAATTTTTCTGCTGCGATTGCGCCCAGCATCTCGCCATTAGCCCATTGCATGCCCGTCAATCCTGTCGGAGCAATCGCGACAGGCATGGCAACTTCTTGCCCTACCATCGTCGTGCGGGTAGAGCGCTGATCAACGTTGATGGCAACCCGCTGACGTAGCTTCAGTTTGGCCAGATCATCGGTATTGGCGCGATACGTGCTCTCGGTATAGGAACCGCTATCGGCATAGTCATAAAAGGCTTTCGGTACCCTTTTTTTTGCCAGTAAACGCAAGTCTTCTACGCAGGTGATGATGGGCATGCTGATTCTCCGTCACAATTAATTATAGATACAGGACTTACGCAAAAATACCCCAGCTGCGTTGCAACGACTCGTCGTACTCAAGTACTGTCTTCGTCGCTGCGCCTTGCTGGAACAATTTTGCGTAAGTCCTAAGATACAAAGTGTAGGGCAAAACTTTATGGCGATGGCAGAAAAGCTTTCAGTCCTGGGGTGAAGGATTTTCACCCCATTAGTTTGACAAGCTGACTTACTCCGCAAACTGCTCTGCAATAAACTGGCGCAACCATTGATTGCCTTCGTCCTGGTTATAGCGGCGATGCCAGAATATATTCGTTTGCAAAGAAGGTAAGCGTAGCGGCGGGCGAACATACTTTAAATTGAACGGCGCTGCGGCACGCTCTGCCAACTTTTGCGGCACCGTCACTAACAGATCGGTCGTGCTGACTATATAAGGTACTGCCACAAAATGTGGCACACAAAAATGTGCTGCCGCCTTGATGCCTGCCTTATCCAAGCTTTGATTAATCCTGTCGTAAGGACTCTCTTGCGATGCCACGATCAAGTGTTGTGCTGCTAAAAAATCACTCAAGCTGATTTTGTCACCAGCTAAAGGATGGCTACTACGGAACATGCTGACATAATTTTGTTTAAACAGTCGACGCTGGTAGAGTGCGCCAGAAATCGTATCAAATGCGCCAATCGCTAAATCAATCCGCCCAGCCTCCATCTCGGACTTCAGATCAATACTGCTGGCGCGGACGGTAGAAAACTGCAATTGTGGCGCCAATAACTGACATCGCTCCACCAGCACAGGCATAAAATAAACCTCACCCACATCCGTCATCGCAATCGTAAATTGCCGTTTGCTGCTTGCGGGATCAAAACTCTCTTGTTGATTTAATGCCTGGCGAATATTTTCTAAAGCGCTGGCGATTGGCTCAGCTAAGCCGGTGGCTAACGGGGTTGGTTGCATGCCTAACACCGTACGGACAAATAATTCATCATCAAAAGTACGGCGCAGCCTTGCCAGCGCGTTACTGACAGCGGGTTGGGATAGCCCTAGCTTTTTTGCGACAGATGAAATTTGCCTGTCCTGAAATACTTCCTGAAAAATTACCAGCAAGTTCAGGTCTATGTCTTTCGGTTCTATCATTTAAAAATCGCTTAAAAAGTTCTTAACCATTATTGATTTTGTGAATGTAGTAC
Source organism: Undibacterium sp. GrIS 1.8 (assembly GCF_040544445.1). Taxonomy (NCBI): domain Bacteria; kingdom Pseudomonadati; phylum Pseudomonadota; class Betaproteobacteria; order Burkholderiales; family Oxalobacteraceae; genus Undibacterium; species Undibacterium sp. GrIS 1.8. Next base: position 106,763 of record NZ_JBEONQ010000005.1, read on the forward strand.
ATTTTTGTATTTATGTCGCAGGTTTTGACTAGCTGGACTATATTGATGTCACATCAAAATTGCGCTTATTTCTGTAGGAACTGCCATGCCGCACATTAAAGAACATTCCGCTAATTCTGCCTATTCTTCTATCCAGCGCAGCTATCAAACCGGATTTGCGAATGAATTCGCCACCGAAGCCTTGCCCGGCGCATTGCCCAAAAATCAGAACTCACCACAGCAGTGTGCGTATGGCTTATATGCCGAACAAATTTCTGGCACGGCATTTACCGCACCGCGCCATTCCAATCGCCGCTCATGGTTATACCGGATCAGGCCAGCGGCAATGCATCAGCCCTTCGTGCAAATTGATAATGGCGCGATGACTAATCAGTTTGATCAGGTACCATCGACACCCAATCAATTACGCTGGGATCCGTTGCCGATGCCGGATAAAGCGATCGATTTTATTAACTCGTGGATGACGATGGCGGGGAATGGCTCAGCGGACGCACAAAGCGGTTGTGCTATCCATTTGTATGCGGCGAATCTCGATATGAGTGATCGGTTTTTTTATGATGCTGATGCGGAGTTACTGATTATTCCGCAACAAGGTCGTTTGCAGATTAAAACTGAACTCGGCGTCATCGATATTGAGCCGCAAGAAATCGCTGTCATCCCGCGTGGTATCCGGTTTCAAATCACGCTGCCGGATGGTGCCGCGCGCGGTTATGTCTGCGAAAATTTTGGCGCCGCGTTTAAGCTACCGGATCTGGGCGTAATAGGCTCCAACGGCCTGGCAAACCCACGCGACTTTATGACTCCGCATGCGAGCTATGAAGACCGCGAAGGTGATTTTGAATTGCTGGCTAAGTTTAGTGGCAATTTGTGGTCTGCCAAAATTGGCCACTCGCCGCTGGATGTCGTTGCATGGCATGGTAATTTTGCGCCCTACAAATATGACTTGCGGCACTTTAATACCATCGGCTCTATCAGTTATGACCATCCCGACCCGTCGATTTTTTTAGTCTTGCAATCTGCCAGTGATACCCCGGGCGTTGACACCATCGACTTTGTGATCTTTCCACCGCGCTGGCTGGCAGCAGAAAATACCTTCCGTCCGCCCTGGTTCCATCGTAATATCGCCAGCGAATTTATGGGCTTAATCCACGGCCAGTATGATGCTAAATCCGCAGGGTTCAGACCCGGTGGCGCCAGTCTGCATAATTGTATGAGTGGTCATGGCCCGGATGCTGGTACGTTTGACAAAGCAAGTACAGCCGACACCAGCGCACCGCATAAGATCGCTGATACCATGGCCTTTATGATCGAGACTCGAACCATCATCAAGCCGACGCGTGCGGCAATGACGTCTCCGCAATTGCAAGCCGATTACTACCAATGCTGGATGGGTATCAAGAAAAATTTCAATCCCAATCAAGCCTAACGATATCCAAATAGGAACCTCAATATGAGCAATCAAGCGACTCTGCAATTGAATGAAACCCACGATATTAACTTGCGTAGCTGGGTCACCTCTGCGAATGATATCAACAGCGATTTTCCGATACAAAATTTGCCTTATGGCGTGTTCCGCAAGAAAGGGACTGCAGAAAATTTCCGTATCGGTGTCGCGATTGGTGATCGGATTTTGGATCTTGCCGCAGCACATACGCTAGGTGTTTTTTCAACGTTAAAATCGACGGCATTTGATCAGGCGATCCGCAGTAATCACTTAAATGCCTTAATGGAGTTAGGGAACGCGACCTGGACAACATTACGTCTGCAACTATCTCGAGCGCTGCGTGAAGGTATGTCACAACAAGATTTATTGAAAAGTGCTTTAGTGCCGCAAGCAAATGCGGAATATGCTCTGCCTGCACACATCGGTGACTACACCGATTTTTTCACTTCCATCCATCATGCGACGGCTGTGGGTAAATTATTCCGTCCTGATAATCCACTGATGCCCAATTACAAATGGGTACCAATTGGCTACCATGGTCGTTCATCATCGGTTGTGATCTCTGGTCAGCAGTTCCGTCGCCCTGTCGGACAAACTATGCCACCGACGGCGACAACTCCAGTGTTTGGTGCAGCAAAGCGGATTGATTATGAAGCCGAGATTGGTATTTTTGTAGGGCGAGGTAATGCACTCGGCGATGCGGTAGCGATTGATGACGCAGAATCGCATGTGTTTGGCCTATGTTTGCTCAACGATTGGTCGGCACGCGATATGCAAGCCTGGGAATACCAACCACTAGGACCTTTCCTAGCAAAGAATTTTGCCACCACGATTTCGCCTTGGGTCGTCACGCTAGAAGCTTTGGCGCCCTACCGTTTGCAGTGGCAACGTGATGCTACCGACCCGCAACCGCTGCCGTATCTGGATTCTGCAGCGGTGCGTGAGCAAGGTGCATTTGATGTGCAGATGGAAGTTTTGCTACAAACCAAATCTATGCGTGAGCAAGGCCTGCCTGCGCAGCGTTTATCGCTTTCTAACTTCCGTCATTCTTACTGGAGCGTTTCGCAATTAGTGGCGCATCACACCGTCAACGGTTGTAACCTGCGGGCTGGAGATTTACTCGGCTCTGGAACTCAATCGGGTCCTACACCGGAAGAAGCGGGATCGTTGTTGGAACTGAGTGTCGGCGGCAAACAGCCACTGATATTAAGTAACGGTGAACAACGCACATTTATGGAAGATGGCGACTCCGTCATCATGCGCGCCTGGACGGAAAAGTCAGGCTTGCCGCGGATAGGTTTTGGGGAAGTTGAAGGAACTTTACTGCCTGCACGACAATTTTAAACTGTGAACTGATTAAATAAAAAAAGCGTATGCAAATGAATTTTGCATGCGCTTTTTTTATCGATGTACTGACAGATCGTCGCTAAACCATAAACGCCTGACTCATCTTATATAACTTATCTAACTTATATCTTAGTTAGATCAGCACATCGCTCGCCGCAACGGCAATAGCGAGCACCCCAAAACTGTCTATATTGGTGAGGGTGCGGTTATGATGCCGGATGATCTGCGCGGCAGTCAAAATCTCGCTATCTTCAGTGGTATGTGCATCCGCAACCAAGACCACAGGATAAGTCAACGCCAATGCTCTGCGCACCGTGGTGTCAACACAAAATTCTGTCTGCATACCGCAAATAATCAGATCAGTTATCGCATGCTGTTTCAGCAAAGAATCTAACTCCGTCTGATGAAAAGAATCTGAAGCAGTCTTACGAAGCCGTAAGTCGCTTGGCTCAATATGAAGACCGTCCGCCAGTTGCCAAGCTTTGCTGCCAAATGCCAGTAAACCTGATGATGACTCATGCTGGATAAAGATCACGAGCGCACCTGCATCTCGCGCTTTTTTTGACACCATATTAATGTTGGCAATGACACGTTGCGATTCAAAAGTGGCGTACTTACCTTCACATAAACCTTGCTGGACATCGATGATTAACAGTGCTGTTTTCATGGTTTGGAGTCAGTTTTCATTATGAGTAACTAAGCGGATAGTTATTTTATATGATCGTATATGCGGCGTCATATTAGGCCGCCTACATAGACGATTAATTTTTATAAGCTTGTTTTGCGTAAATTGCCGCTCTACCTAGTCCTTGGGGCAAATCCCAGATATCCACTGCGACATAGTGTAATTCTGCACATATGCGCAAACCAACTATCCAACCGCGAAACGATTCGTTCTGATTTTTTGTAGTGTGTTTTATTCTGCAAGGCACAAACAGCAATAACCGATGGCATGCAATCAAAACTAGCCTCGGCGGTCGATATTGGTTGCAACGTCTTTATTAAAATTTTACTGAATATTCTGGTAAAACCTATTTTCGCTAAATATATATACTCCCTATTGGTATATTTAATTGTCCATGTAATTCCTAGACAATAGAGCATATTTTAATAATTTAGTGGGGAGTATATTCAATATCAAGCGTATTTTTTACCGACATACGCATTGGAGTCAACATGACATCTCCTGCTTTACAACAATATTTGCGGCATTTACAGCTTGCCAATCCAGCTAACACTCACATCCGTCTGGATGCGCAAGGCCAAGCTTTGGGGCGATATTTTCATTCGACCTTGACGAGTACATTTCAGCCAGTTCGGCTCATCTAGATCAGCACATCGTGGCTTATGATGGTTATGCCCGTAGTTATGCTGTTGATGGCGAGGGCTTACATATCTGGAAATTGCTTGACCACGCCGCTAATGATGATGAGTCAGTAGAGCTAGATAGCTTATGCCGGATTTTGCATACGATCAATTTTTACCAGCAAGCGTCATCGCAGACGACGACATTGGATTTGTTTTTAAGCATCCACACCCGCTTGTTAACCGCGGTAGAAGGTAATCATGGCGCGGCGTTTCGGCGGATTCTTCATCTGCTGGAGTTGCCACAGCAGCAGATCGTTTTGCAATTGCCACAAATTATTCCTAATCAGCGCTGGATGCTGCAACACGTAGCAGACAATTATCGACGTAACGGTTTTAGGATAGGCGTGCATGCGAGCGATACCTTGCAGGCATTGGAGCTCATGGCAAAAATACGTCCCGATGTCATCAAGATTGATGTACGCCAGGTTGTCGCCAAGGACGCTGGGGCTGAGTCTGCACAACACGACTCGTTGCGGACTTTATTGAAGCATGCAAATCAACTCGGTAGTCGCGTCATATTTAAGCGGATAGAGACAGATCAGCAGTTGCAATCATTGGCACAGATTGTAGAAGAGCTGTCAGCCAACCAGACCTTGCCTTATTTCTTGCAGGGATTTTTGCTGGATACACCCAAGGCCAGCCTTGGCGTCGATAACGAGATTGCGAAAGCTGCTTGAGCAAAATACTTATATGACCGGTAACTTCCCGCAAAAAATCCTGCCCTTTATACGAAATTCATCTATCAAAATTCGAAAAAAATCGTTTTCTATATAACGAGCGAGTGCCATTATTGCCCCTCAACGGCTAAATAAGTAATAACGAATGGCATTCTCACTCACTCCTAAGCTGCAAAAACAGCGCAATGCACCCAGCAGAGTTATCCCGGGTTTTCATCTGACCTTGGGATTTACTCTGCTGTACCTCAGCCTGATTGTGCTGATCCCGCTGTCGGCGACTTTCTTAAAAACCTTTACCATGACCTGGGAGGCGTTTTGGAATACCGTCACATCGGAGCGGGTGCTGGCGTCTTATCGCCTGACATTTGGTGCCTCGTTTTTAGCCGCGCTGATCAATGTGGTGTTTGGCGGGATCGTAGCCTGGGTGTTGGTACGGTATAAATTTCCGGGCAAACGTCTGATTGATGCGCTGGTAGATTTGCCGTTTGCGCTGCCGACTGCGGTTGCGGGGATCACCTTGGCAACGCTGTATGCGCCGAATGGCTGGTTGGGAAAATATCTGGAGCCGCTGGGTATCAAAGTCGCGTTTACGCCGCTGGGTGTATTAGTGGCGCTGACGTTTATCGGTTTGCCTTTTGTGGTACGCACCGTACAACCGGTGTTGGAAGAAGCCGAAAAAGAATTAGAAGAAGCCGCCATCAGTCTGGGTGCCAGCCATTGGCAAACCTTTGTCAAAGTGATTTTGCCAACCATCTTGCCGGCTCTGCTAACAGGCTTTGCGCTGGCCTTTGCGCGGGCTACGGGTGAATACGGATCAGTGATTTTTATCGCAGGCAATATGCCTATGGTGTCCGAAATCACCCCGCTGTTTATGATCACAAAATTAGAGCAATACGATTACGCCGGTGCGACCGCGATTGCCGTCGTCATGCTGATGCTGTCCTTTAGCTTGCTGTTGACGATCAATTTATTACAATCCTGGAGCCGCAACCGTAACAAAAGTGAGCCTGCATAATGACCAGTACCCCAATTGCGTTTCCCCCGCCAGTTCAGACACCAATTCAGACTTCAGCACCACGTCGCACCGAGCCGGCAATTAGTTTGTCTGCCACGCTAGAACCTTTATGGGTCCGTGCGCTGTTAATCATCACGGCGCTGACTTTTTTAACTGTGTTCTTGTTCATTCCGCTGGCAGCCGTATTTTTTGAAGCGTTTAAAAAAGGATGGGAAGTTTACCTTAAGGCCATCGTCGAACCGGATGCTTTGTCCGCCATCAAACTGACGTTGATTACCGCCGCCATTGCAGTACCGCTGAATCTAGTTTTTGGTGTCGCCGCCGCCTGGACGATTGCTAAATTTGAGTCCCGTGGTAAACAGTTTTTGCTGACCTTGATTGACTTACCGTTCTCGGTATCGCCTGTGATTTCTGGTTTGATTTATGTCTTGTTGTTTGGTGCGCAAGGTTGGCTTGGTCCGTGGTTGCGGGAACATGACATCAAGATTTTATTCGCGGTGCCTGGCATCGTACTGGCGACTATTTTTGTGACCTTCCCTTTCATTGCGCGTGAGTTGATTCCCTTGATGGAAGCACAAGGTAGCGAGGAAGAAGAAGCTGCCTTGGTACTCGGTGCCTCTGGCTGGAAAACCTTCTGGCATGTGACCTTACCGAATATTAAGTGGGGCTTGTTATACGGCGTGATCTTATGTAACGCCCGCGCCATGGGTGAGTTTGGCGCGGTGTCGGTGGTGTCCGGGCATATCCGTGGCGAGACTAATACCATGCCTTTGCAAGTCGAAATTCTCTATAACGAATATAACTTTACTGCGGCTTTTGCGGTGGCATCACTGCTGACTTTGCTGGCATTGCTGACGCTGGCGCTGAAGTCGATTGTTGAATGGCGCACGCGAGAAAATCAGGCGCTTCCGCAAGAGTAAATTAAGAAAATTTTAAGAGTAAGAATTCAGGAGTAAGTCATGAGTATCGCAGTACAACATTTACAAAAAAAATTCGGCAGCTTTACCGCGCTTAATGACGTATCGCTCGAATTTCCTAGCGGTGAATTAACCGCGCTCTTAGGTCCGTCTGGCTGCGGAAAAACTACGCTGTTACGCATCATCGCCGGGCTGGAACATGCCGATGCAGGACAAGTATTGTTAGATGGTCAGGACGCATCGGCGCAGCATGTGCGTGAACGCCAGGTGGGTTTTGTGTTCCAGCACTATGCGCTGTTTAAGCACATGACGATTTTTGAAAATATTGCATTTGGCTTGCGAGTAAAACCACGAGCCTTGCGCCCCTCGAACGCTGTGATTAAAGAGAAAGTCCATAAATTACTCGACCTGGTCCAGCTCGATTGGCTGGCAGATCGCTATCCACCGCAGCTATCTGGCGGGCAGCGACAACGGATTGCGCTGGCGCGTGCGTTGGCGGTAGAACCACGCGTCTTGCTGCTGGATGAACCGTTTGGCGCGCTAGATGCCAAGGTGCGTAAAGAGCTGCGTCGCTGGTTAAGGCGCTTGCATGATGATCTGCATGTGACCAGTATTTTTGTCACGCATGATCAGGAAGAAGCCTTGGAAGTCGCCGACAAAATCGTCGTGATGAATCAAGGCAAGGTCGAACAAATCGGTGCGCCGGCAGCGGTCTACCAAAATCCGGCGTCGCCTTTTGTGTACGGCTTTTTGGGGAACGTTAACTTGTTCCGTGGTCGTATCCATGAAGGCACGTTGGATGCTGGTGGTGTTGCTTTTGATGCACCAGATCATGCGACGACCCGTGACGCGACAGGTATTGGTTATGTCCGTCCGCATGAGCTGGAAATTGATCGCTATTCACCCGGTGCGGATGGTCTGGTGGTGCAATTACGCCGCGTACACAGCATAGGACCGTTGGCGCAACTGGAGCTAGAGCGTGACGACAATGGCGATTTGCTAGAGGCCATGATCTCTAGCGAGCGCTATAACCAGCTCAAACTCAAAGTCGGTGAAATCCTGGTAGTCAAACCCAGACGATTGGCTGTCTTTGTCGATCAGACGTCGGGAGACTCCTAAAAATCCCATTCTAGGGCGCATCGCGGCGTTGTATCTCCTCGCAATACCGACGTATTGCTACGGGATAGATCTTGCTCTGTATCCCGATAATGAAATTTTTAGAAGCTCCTACAAATTTTATAGTAAGAAAAATCATGAACTTCCAACAATTACGCTCTATCCGCGAAGCTGCTCGTTGCGGCTATAACCTGACTGAAGTGGCGAATGTTTTATTCACCTCACAGCCAGGCGTCAGTCGTCAAATCCGTGAGCTGGAAGAAGAACTCGGCGTTGATATCTTCGAGCGTAACGGCAAACGCCTGACCGGATTGACTGAGCCAGGCAAAGGCATTTTGCACATCATCGAACGTCTGTTGCTAGAGGCAGAAAATCTGAAGCAAGCCGGTGATGATTATTCTGATCAGACCAAAGGCACGCTAACGATTGCGACCACGCATACGCAAGCGCGCTATGTGCTGCCGAAAGTAGTACAAGGATTTAGAAATAGTTTTCCCGATGTGCGCATCGCACTCCAGCAAAGCTCGCCAGAACATATCGCCGAATGGGTTTTATCAGGTAAGGCCGATGTGGGGATTGCGACTGAAGGTCTGTCACAATTTAAAGATTTAGTCTCTTTCCCTTGCTATCAATGGAATCACGTAATCGTCGTGCCAGACGGCCATCCGCTGCTGCGCAAAACTCAGTTCAATCAGACGCCCATCACGCTGGAAGATTTGTCGAATTACCCTTTGATCACTTACGACGTCGGCTTTACCGGCCGCGGCCATATTGATCAGGCATTTAAACAAGCTGGTTTGCGCACAGACATCGTGCTGACGGCGATGGATTCGGACGTGATTCAGCAATACGTAGCGCTGGGATTGGGCGTAGGTCTGGTGGCAGAAATGGCGGTAGAAAGTGGCAACGATACCAATGGCGCCGTCAATCCGGCAAATCAGCGTTACAGCGCCTTAAAAGCGCTGCCTGCCAGCCATTTGTTTGCCCCCAACGTAACGCGCCTGGCAGTACGCCGTGGTGCTTATCTGCGCAGCTATATTCTGGATTTTATTTTGCAATTTGCACCAGAGTTAAAACGCGAAGACATCCAGCTCGCAATCGCACCGGAACAAGAATCCTGAGCGCTGCCTGGTCTCTGATAAGGATAGTCGCTAACCAGTAACCAGGCCGTCAATTACCTGTATTGTTTTGTCACAGCGGCTAGCCAGGTCAGGATTGTGGGTCACAAATAAAATTGTCGTTTTTTGTTCGTGATTAAAACGCCGCAATAAGTTAAAAACTTCATCAGCGCTTTTGGTATCAAGATTACCCGTCGGCTCATCGGCTAGCAGCAAAGCCGGATTCATCGCGAGCGCACGTGCTAATGCGACGCGTTGCTGCTGTCCTCCGCTTAGATTGCCCGCCAGATTATTTTGCCAGTTTGTCAGACCCACATCGCCGAGTAAAGCTGCTGCGCGCTCCTGCATTTGCTTGTTCGGAAATTCCTCGGCACCTAGCATCGGCATCATGACATTTTCGAGTGCAGTGAATGCGGTAATCAGATGATGGTATTGAAAGACAAAACCAATATTGTGACCTCGCAAACGAGTCACCGCTTTGTCATCAAGTGCAGTCGTCTCTTCGCCACAGATCGCAATTGTTCCCGCTGACGGACGATCCAGTAGCCCGACGATATTGAGCAAGGTACTTTTGCCAGAACCGGAGGGTCCCATTACAGCACAAAATTCACCTTGATGTAAGGTGAGATCAATACCATGCAGTACTTCTGTCGCAATCGGGGTTCCTATATTGAATGTCTTTCGGACGCCACGTAGTTGTACAACGATGTCGCCAACTGGCAATTTTTCCGGGGAAGCAGACAACTCCGGTAGGGGATTAGTCACATTGGATGGAGAGGTCATATCAGCCACCGATCGCCACTACCGGGTCAAGACGAGCCGCTCTTAAAGCCGGGGCAAAAGCGGCGAGCAGTCCGGTCATCGTTGCCAGTAATAATGCGGTAATGAATAAAGCCGGATCAAACTGTAGGGGGAATAAGGCCGTGCCGTCAGCATTTCGCGCGTACCGCTGCCACAACACCAAGGCCATAGCACCAATAGCACAGCCTGCGACCGCACCGCCGAGACCAAGTACGCCGCCTTGCAATAAAAACACTCTGAGTATTTGTCCTTGAGAAATCCCCATGGCGCGCAGTATTCCGATCTCTCGTGACTTTTGAACCACCACGACAACCAGCACACTCGCAATCCCGAACGCGACCGACAAACCAACAAAAAACCGTATTGCCGTGTTGGCAGTAGTTTGCGCACTGACGGCGGCAAAAAATTGGGCACTGGTTTTAATCCAGCTGTCTGCCTCTACACCGGTCGCGGCAGTAATCTGTTGCGCAATCACTTCCGCAGCATAAACATCCCGCACAGTGACTTCAAGACTGGATACGCCGCCTGGCAAACCTAACAGGCTTTGCGCGGTATGCAATGCGATAAACGTATTGCGCTGATTTGCGCCTTTATTCCCCAAATCAAAAATCCCAGCAATTGTGAGCGTGCTGGTCGCACCACTCGCTGTCGAAATCAATAATTTATCCCCCACGTCGACGCCCAAGTCGCTGGCTAATTCTGTCCCGATCAGTATCTCTGCCCCTGAAATACTCGATTTTCCTCGTACTATTTTGTCATTGATATCCACTATCCGATAATACAAGTCAGGCTCGATCCCGCTGACCGTAATCGCATGACTGACGCTACCACGCACAACGAGGGCCGATCCGCCAGCTACCGGCGATACCACGAGGACATCGGGCATGGCACGTATCTGTGTTGCCACGGCTTGCCATTGATCAATCGACTTTATTCTTTGCAAGGGTGGTTGAATAATCGCGCCTTCGACTTCGGCATTCGCTGAAATTACAATTGGTCGTAACGGACGGGTGACTTCCTGCGGAGGCAATAGTTGAATATGGGCTTGTGCTGATAAAACACGCTTGATAAAGTTAGACTGCAAGCCACTGAGCAAAGCGGACATAAACACAATTACGCCAACCCCGATCGCGACGCCCGCAATAATAAATACGGTCTGTAGCCGCCCCTCCCGCAAGAAGCGAATAGCAACAATCCATTCAAACGGAAGCCAGGCTGTTAACATTACTCACCCCTCATTGTGCTACTGGCTTATTGGCGGAATTGGCGGGCAGACTCGCAGCTGAATTCGAAGCCGGGCTGCTCATCACAGTACCAAGCAGATTGGTTTCCACTTTAGCCTTTGACGTGTCGGATGCAATGACCCGTACCCGCGCGCCTGACTTGATCGTGCCCGGTGATGCAAGAACGAGGTCGCCCTCATCCACACCGCTGAGTACTTCAACCAATCCCCCGCTACGAAGACCGGTACTGACCGCGCGTCGTATGGCATGGTACTGCTCTACTCTCAACACGGATGGAGGATCTTTATCACTTTCTGTTAAAGCGCTGACAGGAACTAACAACACGTGAGGCCGGCGTGCGACTTCAATATCAACCGAGACCGTCATATCTTGTCTTAATACCTGAGGCGGATTCGATACATCGAGTTTGACTTCAACCGCTCCGGTCTGAACATTGATACTGGGATTGATATAGACCAATGCTGCCGGAAAAAGCAACTTAGGGTATGCATCTGCAGAAGCAATCGCTGTTTGATTCAAGACTAACAAGCGAAGATTTTTCTCATCAATTTGTACAACCAATTGTGCACGTCCATCCGGAGATAAGGTCATTAACACTTTACCGGCCTGCACTACATCACCCACCTCAACCGCACGACTGATTAATATCCCACCCACAGGAGTAATGATTCTTGCGTATTTGACGCGCGCGCTCGCTGCATCTGCGTTGGCATTGGCACCGATCAGATTCGCTTCTGCCAAGGCAAAATCACTACCCGATGGACGTGTCGTTTCTAACTGCTTTTGCATCGTCCGTTGCTGCGCATCGGCAAGTTCAGCCGCCTTACGCACATCGTCCAGAGCAGCGGCTCCAATGAAGCCCTGCTGGAATAAATCCTGATTACGCTTCAATGTGGCTTTTGAATTATCCAGACTGACTTGTGCCTGACGCAATGCCTGCTCGGCAACTGGCGCCTGCACCTCACGCAACTGACGGACACGGGTCTGCGCTTGTACTGAAGCAGATCGCGCCTGACGCTCATTTGCAAGCAACTCTGCCGTATCAAGCTCAATTAAGACATCGCCCGCTTTTACCGTTTGCCCTTCGATCACAGGCACCCTGACGACGGTGCCTGTGATTTGTGCTCCGATATCGACCCGGTGCGGTGTCTCGACATGGCCACTGGCAACCACTGACTGAACAAAATCTCGCCGTACAACGCTGACTACGAAGACTTGTGGTCCACGCCACCAGATCGTCAAAAAGGCGAAAAACAAGCTGGCGACAATCAAGCCAGCCACTATTTTCCACTTGTACTTTAGGAAGACTGACTTGTCCAACATGACGATGCCTATTCGATCAGTTATTTGTCTTTGTGACACGCTGGTGCACTGGAACGATTGTGTGACTGCGATATCGGTTCATATCGTTTGAAGAGCTCATGCTATATCGCCAAAACGCTATTTCTTTGTGCATTAACGCGCTTAGTGTGGAGATTTAATCACGATCGTGAAGCTAACAAGCGCTCGGCATCTCGATTGAGAAAGTCATCTCGTCGTTAGCAACAATGCACGCAGCGTCAAACTAACTGATACGGAATCAGCGATGGCAGCAGATGCGGTCACGGTAACTTGTAAGACATCCGAAGTATGCATAAGTAACAACCCGCACTCGTTGATACATATCAAACGAATGGGTTTTTTATTGTTAACTATTTTTAGTGTTTGAATAACACCGTAGACATAAAATATTGCAATTACATTCTGTTACATAGTTGTATTTTCAGGTAAATCATGACAGAGTTATAAAAATCTTAATGTTGCTAATGTTGATGTATACGTTGTCCAAACCAATTTCGTAGTAAAGCCTAGCCAGACTCCTCCAGCCCAGTTTAAAGCGAAAGAACTTAATCATGAAAAAATTTATTTCATTACGAAAACAGGTAGGTCAGGCGGCAACAAAACTGCGACAAATTTTCCATAGCAATATTACGATCGATGCCGGTCGTTCAGTTGACGTGATGGGCAAATTGACGCCCGTATTAAAAAGCGGTTCGACCGACTTAAATCTAAACTTTGGATTATTGGACAAATTTACCGCTGAAACCGGTGTGGCGGCTACTGTGTTCGTTAAAAGTGGCGACGACCTGATCAGGATTACTAGCTCGATCAAAAAGCCCAATGGCGAGCGGCCTTTGGGCACGATCTTGGACCGCGCCCATCCCGGTTATGCATTGGTCATGTCGGGTAAATCTTACGTTGGTTACGCCTCATTATTTGGTAAGCCTTATATGACGCAATATGATCCGGTGCTCGATAGCAGCGGGCGAATGGTTGCTGTTTTGTTTGTCGGCATTGATGTCAGCGAAGTCCATCAAATGAGTATCGCCAGCAAGGTTGCCTTAATGGCGTTTGGCGTAGTCACTTGTATTATGAGTTTGTATGTGTGGATGTTTAGCTCAGCCGTGATCGCCGTCAGCAAGCAGAATGCGACAGCACTAACCGAGTTGCGCAACTGGTATCTTTTATTTGGTCTGCTTGCCTTAGTAGGTATGGCATTGATCGTTCATAAAGCGGTCAAGTTCATGGTTAGTGATGCTTTGGTTCAGGCAACTAAGGTGTCGCAACAACTTGCCGCTGGTGATCTGACCAAACAATTGCATGTGGGGCGCATGGATGAAATCGGTCAGCTAATGCAAGCCTTCAATGGCGTAAGCCAAAACTTGGCAGGCATCGTCAGCAATGTCCGCCAAGGCTCTGATCAGATTACCATCGCCTCGCGCGAGATTGCCTCTGGCAATTCCGATCTGTCGTCACGCACAGAATCGCAAGCCAGTTCACTGGAAGAAACCGCCTCCTCGATGGAAGAATTAACCTCGACCGTTAAGCAAAATGCAGACAGCGCGCGGCAGGCTAATCAGCTGGTATTGTCGGCATCGGAGGTGGCAGGCAAAGGCGGACAAGTCGTATCGCAAGTGGTTGAGACGATGGAATCAATCAAACAAAGTTCGCTCAAGATCACCGATATTATTTCTGTGATTGAGAGCATCGCTTTCCAAACCAATATCCTGGCATTGAACGCGGCGGTAGAGGCGGCCCGCGCGGGAGAACAGGGGCGCGGTTTTGCGGTAGTTGCGAATGAAGTCAGAAATCTGGCGCAACGCTCGTCATCCGCAGCGAAAGAAATTAAATCGCTGATCAACGACTCCGCAGATCAAGTCGATGCCGGCGGTGTGTTAGTCGCTAAAGCAGGCGAAACCATGACCGAGATCGTCAGTTCAGTTAAACGTGTTGCCGACATCATGAGCGAGATCACGTCCGCCAGCAGCGAACAAAGCACTGGCATAGAACAAGTCAACCAAGCCATTACTCAAATGGATGAAATGACGCAGCAAAATGCCGCGCTGGTAGAACAAGCCGCGGCGGCTGCCGCAAGTTTGCATGAACAGGCAGAAAAATTATCGCAAGTCGTGGTGGTCTTTAAACTTCTGGACGGACAAACTGTCAAAGCGCAAAAAGCGCAGAACACCGGAACGATCTCGGTGATCGAAAATCGCAGTAACGCAAGATCGGCAAATACACGCGCTTTAGCAGCACCGCGTCGCAAATGACTGAGTGATTCAAGCTTTAATTTGGACTGAATCGGGCGTGACAATCTTCGGGCTTATCAAGTCACTGACATTTAGCAACAAGATACGGACAAAATACAAGTAAGATAAAACATATACTCATAGCTAGTATATTTAAGTTGTTCATAGGATCATTGGACGATACGACATTTTTAATAAATTAAATGGGGAGTATATTGAAAAGGTAAAGAATCTTCCCGATAAAAATAGAAGAATAAAAAACAGCAAACCTATTGCCTAAGTTCAGCCTTACTAGATATAATGAGAATTATTCGCATTTATAATGTTAATTTGAATGGCAACGTACAAACATGATGGGCAACACCGGGACAAACGAACTCACTGACGAGTCCAAACAGCAGTCCAAGCAATCCACGAATTTAAGCAAGCCAATCACGCCGCTCATGCCAACAAGCAAATCGATCGCTGGCCAACAAAGCACGCGCGCTTTCTGGCTGCGGCATCTGCACCAATGGCATTGGATCAGCTCGGCATTATGTCTGATCGCCATGCTGATGTTTGCTGCAACCGGCATCACGCTCAATCATTCCGCCCAAATTGAGGCGCATCCCCAAGTCACCAAAAAATCCGGTCAAATTCCTGCGGCGATACTGGCAACATTAAAACAAACTAAGCACAGCAATGGCAAAGACGCACAAGATCCCCTGCCCGACGATCTGAGGCAATGGCTGGATCAACAGCAGTCCATCAGCGTGGGCAAGCAAGCAGCTGAATGGTCGCCAGAGGAAGTGTATATATCCTTGCCGCGCCCCGGCGGCGATGCCTGGCTGCGTATTGCGCTGGACACGGGCGAGTTGGAATATGAAAAAACCCAGCGCGGCTGGATCGCCTATCTCAACGATTTGCACAAAGGTCGCAACACCGGCAGCGCATGGAGCTGGTTTATCGATATCTTCGCCGTTGCCTGTTTAATTTTTTGTATCACCGGATTATTCCTGCTCAAAATGCATGCAGGCAATCGCCCTATTACCTGGCCCATTGTCGGTTTAGGATTAGTGTTACCGCTGCTATTAGCGATTCTGTTTATGCATTGATGTATTGCTTTTGTTTTACTTACGCCAGCTCAGTCGCCAGCTAATTTACCTGCACAATCCGCTATTTCTTCAATGAATAGCGATCATCGTTAACCGTATTTTATTTACCCAGAGGTTTTTTGTATGCGTAAGTTGCTCCCTTTTGCCATCACCAGTTTGTTGGGCAGTTCTGCCATGGCTGCTGATCTGACCGTTAAATTAGAAGTGCCGCGCCTGAATGTGGCTGAGTATCACCGACCGTATGTCGCCATGTGGATAGAAAAATCCGATCAGACTTTCGCCGGTAATCTGGCTGTTTGGTACGACTTAAAAAAACGCGATAACGAAGGTCTCAAATACTTAAAAGACTTGCGTCAATGGTGGCGTCGTAGCGGCCGCGATTTGCAATTGCCAGTGGATGGTGTGAGTGGTGCAACCCGTGTCGTGGGTGAATACACGTTGAATTTTGCGGGCGATAAAGGTGCTTTAGCCAAACTACCAGCTGGCGACTATCAGTTAGTGACAGAAGCAGCGCGTGAAGGTGGCGGGCGTGAAGTGGTCAAAGTACCTTTCCAATGGGGTGGCAAGACAGAACAAAATGCCAAAGCACAAGGTAGCAATGAGCTGGGTGCAATTGCGCTCAACGTCAAACCTTAATTGCTGCGTTTTACTCTGAATCGCAATCTCGGTGTGCATTTATTTAAAGCTGCATCTTAATTTGCATCTCGGTTGATGCGCTACTTCACATTCAATACCTGCAAGGAATAGTATGAAACCCGCTACCAAAATCATCGCTTTATCACTAGCTTCACTCGCACTCAGTTTGCCGCTGGCGGCACAGGCGCATCGCGCTTTCTTATTACCGACATCGACTATTACCGCAGGCAATGCGCCATGGGTCAGCATTGATGCGGCCGCGGCTACAGATGTGTTCTTCATGGATCATCAGCCGCTTAAGCTGGATAGTTTATTGATCACGGCACCGGATGGTAGCAACGCAAAAGAAGAAAACGCCAGCACAGGCAAACTGCGCAGCAGCTTTGATCTGCATCTGGAAAAAATCGGCACCTACAAAGTGAGCTTGCTCAACAACGCGGTGTTTGCCAGCTACAAAGATAAAGGCGTACCAAAACGCTGGCGCGGCGTAGCGGAAAACATCAGCAAAGAAATCCCTGCAGATGCAGAAGATGTCGTCATCAGCCAGATGCAAGGCCGGATCGAAACCTTTGTCACCAACGGCAAGCCGAGCACAAAAGCATTAGAGGTCACCGGCAAAGGATTAGAGATGCAAGCGATTACGCATCCGAATGATCTGGTCGCCGGTGAAAACGCCAGCTTCCGTCTGGTATTAGACGGCAAACCCGCCGCCAATGTCAGTGTCAGTGTCATCCCGGGCGGCATTCGTTATCGCCAGAATTTGGGCGAACAAACCTTGACGACCGATGCAGACGGCAAGCTGACGATTACCTGGAAAACGGCTGGTATGTATTGGTTAGAAGCTTCGGTTAAAGACGATAAATCAACGGTCAAAGGCGCTAAAGAACGACGGGCAAATTATTCAGCGACACTGGAAGTGCTGCCACAGTAATCGAATGTCATTTTTAATTAGCGCATCAGTTTGTAACTGAACTTCAACGGCATGACGCATGTCTTCATTCCTACCCACATGACAATGCCAGCGGCATCGCCTGTGGGTTCGTACACAGAAGATTTTTCTGGTGCGACTATGGGCACCACATGGGCAGTCAAACTGGTACGCCCTCAATATATTAGTGCTGTACAACTCCAAAATGGCATGCAACAAGCGCTAGATAAGGTAGTCGCGCAGATGAGTACCTGGCTGGCTGATTCTGATATCAGTCGCTTTAATCAGGCAGCAGCCGGGAGCTGACATGTGCTGCCGCCAGAGTTTTTTAAAGTGCTGGATTATGGTTTATTTATCGCGCAGCAAACATCGGGCGCGTATGACCCTAGCATCGGACACTTAGTTAATGTTTGGGGCTTTGGTCCTGATAAAAATGCCGGACAAATTCCAAGTAAGGAAGTATTGGAGCAAGCACGACGACAATCCGGTTATCAAAAATTACAAGTCGATCGTCTGAAGCAAAATGTGTATCAGCCGGGTGGCTTGTCGATTGATTTATCTTCGATTGCCAAAGGCTTTGGCGTTGATCAGGTAGCGCGATATTTAGAAGCGCAAGGCATACTCAGTTATCTGGTAGAAGTCGGCGGAGAATTGCGTGGCTTGGGAACTAAACCGGACAACACACCTTGGTGGGTGGAGTTAGAACAAGTACAAACACAAACAGAAGCGCAAACGCAAACGACTAGCACTGCCAGCATAGTTGCACTGCATGGATTGTCCATCGCCACATCAGGCGATTACCGTCGTTATTTTGACTACGAAGGACAACGTTTCTCCCACACCATTGATCCGTGTACAGGCTACCCGGTGACACATAATCTGGCCGCAGTCACCGTGCTGCATGCAGAATGTATGATCGCCGATGCGCTGGCCACCGCCATGACAGTCATGGGATTAACACTAGGGATGGCGTATGCCAATCAACTACATGTCGCTGCTTTATTTGTTTGCAGAGGTGCGGCAACCACGCACGGCGACCAGCCTGCATTTACAGAACATATGAGCAAAGCCCTAATGGCGATGCTGGAAGAATGAATCTATATTTTAAAAAATCAGTCATAAGGATTTTCTGGGTAACGGGTATTGTGCTGCTCGTTGCGCTAAGTGTCTGGACTGTCTGGACTATTTGGAATAGCCAATCTCAGCAATATCATCCCCTAAGTGCAGTAACACAGCGTAATCTGACGGCAGTTTTAGTCGTCATCGCCTATCTGCTTTTTTGCGCGGCAATCTTGCAGCAGCATCGCCGTCGCATCGCGATCGCCTCTGCAACTTTTGTGAGCAACATCAGTAGTATGGACGTAGCAAACAACGTAAAAAAAATACTCGTCGTGCATGCCAGCCAGACTGGCTATGCTGAACAACTGGCGCGCCAGACCGCGCAGAGTTTGCAAGCTGGCGGCATGGCGGTAGAGCTACTTTCCATCGCACAAATCAATGCTAGCCAACTACAACAAGCTGAACGTATTTTATTTGTCGTCAGCACCACGGGCGAAGGCGATGCGCCGGATAGCGCTGCCGGATTTGCCCGTAAGTTGATGAGCCAAACTCTGGCAATCACACAATTACGCTACGGCATTCTGGCGCTTGGGGACCGCAGCTACCAACACTACTGCGCCTTCGGGCACAGGCTGGAGCATTGGTTGCGGCATAACCATGCACAAACTTTATTTGATTTAATTGAGGTCGATAACGGTGACGAGGGCGCGCTACGGCACTGGCAACATCACCTTGGCGTACTTAGCGGCCATACCGAATTAGCCGACTGGACAAGCCCTGGTTATAGCAACTGGATTTTGACCGAACGTCGTCTGTTAAATCCTGGCAGCGCAGGCAGTGCCGCCTTCCACATCACACTGCGCCCTGATCATGCAAGTGGCACCGAGCTGCCGCTATGGCAAGCGGGCGATATTGTAGAAATCGGTCCAGAGTACGCACCTGACGATACGACACCAGCCACTGAACGTACTCCTCTACCGCACCGGGAATACTCCATTGCATCCATCCATAGTGATGGTCAAATCGAATTATTGGTACGCCAGATGCAGCAAGCCAATGGCAAACTGGGGATCGGTTCTGGCTGGCTGACAGCGTATGCACAAGTCGGCGGCAAGATTGCGGTGCGTTTACGTGAGAACCGCAGTTTTCATCCACCTACAGATGCGATGGCCGATAGACCGATGATACTCATTGGTAATGGCACCGGTCTGGCTGGCTTGCGCGCGCACATCAAACATCGCGCAAGCTTAGGATATTTGCGCAATTATTTATTTTTTGGCGAACGCAATCGTGCTTTTGACTACTTCCATCAAGAAGAAATAGAAGCGTGGAAAACTAAGGGTGTACTTCAAGAATGTCATCTGGCTTTTTCTCGTGACCAGGGACAGCGCGTGTATGTGCAAGACCGGCTTTTAGACAACGCAAACGCGATTCAAGAATGGATTAAGGACGGTGCAGCAATCTATGTTTGTGGCAGTTTGGCGGGGATGGCGGCCGGAGTCGATGCAGCACTAAATCAGATTTTGGGAGAGAACTTACTGGAGCAGCTGACGGAAGAAGGTAGGTATCGGCGTGATGTGTATTAATGCAGCTTTGTTCGGCAATCTAGTCCGGCAACTTATTAGCGAACTGCCTTAATAATTGAGCATGTCATGTGCCAAATCCGCACCGATATGTCGTTTAAAAATGGACTCCAGCGTACCGTCTTCCCGCATCTCTCGTATCGTTTTTTCTATTAACACGGCTGTGCTCTCTGGGATGCGCTGCCGTGACAAAATCAAACCGGCATAAATCAATTTTGTCTTGGATGACAAGTCCATGACCTTGACCGATTCGGTCATGTTTTCTTGCTTTAGAATCGGTACCCAACTAGTCGGCAGCGCCAATGCAGCATGTACACGTCCGATTTTTAAAAGCCGGATCACTGCATTAAAATCTGCCGCATCAACCATACGACCTTGCAGCCGGAGCTTGTCTAACCACTCGTCATATTCCTGCCCATGCTTAAAGCCACGCACTACGGCAACCTGATAACGCTTGTCGTCTAAAAAACCTTCCAGACTCTGTGTAGCGAAAGGTAAATCCTTACTGAACAAAACATAATTACGTGTACTGAAATAGGTAATAAAACGTGAGGTTTTCTGTCGCTCTGGCGTGGCGATTCCGGATACCGACATGTCCAAACCACCACTCGCCAGCATGGACCAAATACGTACCCGCGATTCCAATACAGAATGAAAATGGCAACCGCTACGACGACCTAATTCATCAATCACGTACTTATCGATACCCGTCAATTTGCCGTCTGGTGTACGGTAGTACAAGGCACCATGCTCATAAAACGCTACCGTAATATCGCCACAAGCCGCACCATTATTATGGTCAATACGCGAATGATCAGCACGCGATTCTGCCGCGAGAAAAAATAAAGCACAGCAGGGTATCAATCGCATCAACATTTTATTTTTATAACAATTACTAATCGGGTGAATGAAAAATCTTGCTGCTCGTCAAGTCAACAAATCAAATATGGCCCGGCAAACACAAATCAAAGACGAACCAAACACGGCGTAACTGGGGTGCAGATAAGTGATAACTGAATTTAAATTCAGGATTGGATGAGTATGCACCTTTCAGTCAAGAAATAGTCTGAAGAATGCGTCTAGATTTTGTATGTGCGCTTTGGCTAACTTAAGTGTTGTAACCAAAGCGATTTGGGTATCTAAGATGACCGCAGCGGGTCTAATAGTGAACGCAGATTGTTGTGATCCAGTTCATACATCAAGGCAATCAGCGACCCTAATTCCCCCTTCGGAAAGCCCTCGCGGGCAAACCAGCCCAGATAATGGCCTGGCAAATCTGCCAACAGGCGGCCTTGGTATTTGCCATAAGGCATGGTGCGGGTGACTAGCAATTGCAGATCTTCAGGGCGCATAATTTAGTTTGTAGTCTGCTCAAATTGATACAAGGTACAGTGCATCTCATCAATCCATTCCTGATGCACCGAGAACGCGTCTTGGGTGTAATCGGCGATAAACTTTTTCCAGAATAAAGCCGCAGGACGATTGTCATCAATATGAAAAATCTGCCAGCGTCCGACAAACCGTGGCAATAACAAACCAAGCGCTTGCTTCGCAACACCTTTACCGCGAAAACGCCGGGCCACAAAAAAATACCCCATATTGTGATCAAGCTCCGGATAATTAACTTCATCATCCACGGTGACAAAACCAGCCACCTCGCCATCTACCTTGATGATGAATCCTTGAGTAGTAGGCCGTGCCCAATACGTCGCTTTAGGGCGGATCGTAAATAAGCCGTTTTGCCCCAATGACAAAGCGGGTGACAAAGGCAGCCACTCGCTGAAGTCATAGCTATAAAACTGCATCATATTTTCGATGCTGGGGTAGTCAGACGGCTGAGCCAGATGGAGTTCAATTACTGGCATGCTGACCTTACCGTTATTTGTGAAGCTAAACAATCAAGCACAAAATTAATCCCCAACTAACTGCACCGCATCAACCACCTTGTAACCATGTTCCAGATTGTTGGCGAGCGTGATTTTGACTGCTTTGGCTTTGTATGTGGTCTTGTCAAAACTACGGACAAACCAGGTTCTCCGACCGCGCGTATCTTTTTTGACTTCGCTGATACCAGTCCACACTACATTCCACTTTCCGTCAATATCTTGCAACTCGACCTTGCTGATTGCCTCGACCCCAGAACCATTGTCAAACGCGACTCTGACTTCAGTCGCGGCAACAGGTTTATCGTAGCCAGTTTCTACGGTATCAAAACCCAATTCCTGATGGTTATTAGTCCAGGTTTTACCGTCGACGGGTCCTTTAATATTGGCGGCAATACTACTATCGGAAGGCGTCTTACCATTATCATCACCAAAAGTAGAACTGGCTTTGGCAGAACTGGCCCATTGTGCGCGGGTATCGTTCATATATTTGTCTTCCATTACCCCGTAGTCCATTAGCGCTTGCTTAGCAGCGAGTTCTTTTTGTTCTGGCGTTTGCTCCGTTGGAGTGACTGGTGTCGCCACCGCGGCTGGCGTTGCTGGTGCTGGTGCGGCTACGACTGGTATTTCTGGCGCAGCTTCTGGTGCTTTTTTATGACAAGCGACTATCAATGTTGACGACAAGATGAGAGCCAGTGTTGAGATTTTTTTCATGGGATTAATCTGTTGGTTAGCAAATGGAATATCGGGATGACATAAAAAATGTCCTGTTACGTGCTGAGGTAATTGATGAATCAGCGTATTGACCGTACTAGAATTTATATTTTACCAATAAAGTTGAGCATATCAAGCAAACAACATCTAACTAAGCTCATACTCACTCACTTTTTGTAAGCAAAGAGCAATTCGTCAACCTGACGGGATTGCCTATTTCTGTTTGGCATAGTTCCTGCACGGAAAAACAACAACGGCAATATTGCTCTACAGACTTATCCATGGCAGCATGGCAGCATGGCAGATTGCCCTGTTGTGATATCGGTCTGGTGCATGATTTTCGTCATCTCGCACCCTGAACTGACCAATAGCACTTAATTGCGCCAATCACGTCAGGCCATATTGGTCAGTACGGTATTGTTAGTTTTATTTGGAAACTTAATTTTTTATCTGAGGAACGATCAAAATGCTGCTTCAAAAAGAGATAAAACAATGTCGTGGCTTAGCACTGAGCGTCATTGGATTAGCGCTGATCTTAAGCGCTTGCAGCAAGGCACCTCCACCCGAAGAGCCTGTAGCGGATGCATCAACGCCACAAACCCCCGCATCCGCCCCCACCGGCCTGGTCAAAAATCCTTACAAACACGGCGCCGCTGCGGACGTAACCAAGTGGATGGATATGGCCTCGACCAAGACTCCAGCGCAAATAGCACAAGAAGAAAAATTAGCGAAGGACGCCAAAGAAGCGAAGCTGGCACAAGAAGCCAAAGCTCTGGCAGCAGCAAAGGCCGCGGCAGCATCTAAAGAAGTACCTAAAGTCGCTGTGGCTGCACCTCAAATAGTCACACCAAAAGTCGTGGAGCCTATTGTCGTGGCAACAGCGCCAACGGTGGCAGCAGCTGTACCAAAGCCGACACCTGCTCCGGCACCAGCACCAGAATCTATCGTGTTAAAAGTTGTCTCCAGCGTACAACCCAAGTTTCCTAACACGGCGATACGTTCAGGTATCACGGACGGTATCGTCAAAGCGCGTATACATATTGAGACCGATGGCAAAGTATCTCAGGTAGAAATATTGTCAGCCAAGCCCACCAGATACTTTGACAAAGAAGTCATCGCTGCTGCGTCACAATGGAAATATGCACCAATCTCCAGACCACAAACTACGCTACTGGAGTTCAACTTCAAATTAGATGACCAATCCAGATAAACGATTTTGATCTATCTCCCAGGCGACTCAGCCCAATATCGCTGGGTTGAGCGTCCATGTAGCGTAGGTCAATCCCCCCGCAAAACTGACCCAGGCCAGATACGGCAGCAGCAAGATGGCTGCAGTCGTATTGAGTCGCCAAAACGCCACAATAGTCCCCACAATCAAAGCCCATAGCAGCAAGATTTCGACAAAGGCCAACGCGCCTTGATGCCAGACAAAAAATAGCCAGGTCCAAATTGCATTCGCTGCCAACTGCATCAAAAACAAACTAATCGCAGCGCTAGCTTGACGCAATCCATGTGCACGCCAAACTAGCCAGATCGCTATCGCCATCATCAAATATAAAACCGTCCAGACTGGCCCGAACAACCAAGCCGGAGGAGCCCATTCTGGGCGCGTCAATTGCATATAAAACGTACCAGCTTGTGCTGAGGCAAACGCACCAATCGCAGCAGCAGAAAAGGTCAATATCAACCAGCCGACAAAGCCGCCAATTTGCTGGCCGGATGAATAGCGAGGAGAATTTATTTGCATTTTATTTTTTCAATTAAATTGATGTCACCAGGATTTGCACATCAGCGACAGTTAGGTAGATAAACAACGAACGATACCTCTATCTTATCGCTGTTTGTTCAGTGCTGGCGGAGGGTATTGTTATGCTCTGATCATTTTTAATTGGTGTTATTAATTTTTATAGTTCTCAAATAAAACCGGAGCGCCTGCCTTTGCCGAAACAACTCGCCGCCCCTCAGAAACCAAGGCATCCTCGTCGGGCCCACTGCGGCTATTTAATACCCAGTTTTCACTGATACGTTTATGAAAAACCCAGTCACGTAAGGCCGGCAGATACCGGAAAGTAATGAAGTCTGTCCAATGCTGCCCGCAAGACATAGCGTTTTCAATTGTGAAGTAATGGTTTTTAATGGAGATATTTTTTTCATCAGCATCAAAAGGATCACACTGACCACCCTCATCTACTTTAAACACCACATGATCATTGCGCTTTACCAAAGTAAAACGACCGTCCGGATTCTGAATAAATAATAGCAGTGGTCGTGCTGGTGCCGAATCGTCACCGTTGACTGTCTTTTCATTTTTCTTGTGTAGCACAACGACATAATCGACCAGTTTATCGTCGTTCAGCTCACCACTTTGAAAAGAATGAACTTCGTAGTCCTTGGGAATCTGATCCAGAATATTTTTCGGCAAATTTGCCGCAAACACGTTGCCGCACACAGCCAATAAAGCGATGCAGAATAATGGTTGTAAGTTTGGTTTCATCGGATGTATAAAAAAATGATGCGACTAATTCAACATCGTCAGCGCCGCTCATTATGATCACAACTAAGACTTAAGTCATGTATGAGTTTCAACATCGAGCTTACTTCTTCGGATTGATTTCAATCTGAAAAAAAATAATCAGAAATTGAAGGCAGCGCATTCAGAAATCGACCAGATTTTATCGTCTGGTTTGGCTGGCCGCACGCTCTCCGGCGGCGCGGCTTTTGGGAACAAGACCTTGTATCTTGCAGGTTTGCCACCCAGCGATTCTGTCTTGAAATAATTTTCTTTACGCTCGCGTGTCAGGGCACATATGCCACGCAAGGTGAACATGGATGAAGACACCGAGCCGCCAGAAATGAGACTGACCTCGACTTCAGAGTTATCTGAGTTTCGTGCAGTTTCTAAAAAAACCATTTCCAGTGTTTTACCATTTTCTACCGCTTGGTTTTTTACTTCTAACCGGAAAAGTTTCTCCTCCGCTTGTGCAGCCAGAGCGGTGAGAGCAGTGACCGATACAGCAGCGATGATTGCAGTAGCAAAGATGTTCTTCATGGGGTTCTCCAAAGCGATTAAGTTTACTTACAGGTTTCGGCAGAATTTTTATTGCCCAGCATGTGATGCCATGAGCCATGAATAAGTTCTATTTAAATATACTCCCCCATATTTTTATCAAATATTGGCTAACGACCAGTAAATATATGGACGATTAAATATACTGCAATGGAGTATATTTATTATTGTAAAAAGACTTGTTGTCAGTGCTTGATATTTGTCACTGAATAAGCAGCTAAATATACATCTAAACACATAGCTGAATCGGCAGCAGAACTTATGGATAGCGGCGTTTCC
Source organism: Undibacterium sp. GrIS 1.8 (assembly GCF_040544445.1). Classification (NCBI taxonomy): domain Bacteria; kingdom Pseudomonadati; phylum Pseudomonadota; class Betaproteobacteria; order Burkholderiales; family Oxalobacteraceae; genus Undibacterium; species Undibacterium sp. GrIS 1.8. The sequence goes on from NZ_JBEONQ010000005.1 coordinate 132,622, forward strand.
TCTCGGCGACAGAACCGATGATAAGTTGCTCAAGGACTTTAAGATCAACATCGCTGAGCTTGCGGATGTACAAACAGGCTTTTGCTGTCTTGTGCTTTCCCAGTTTGGCTAGCAGTTCGTCATGATCGGGGAAGCTAGCTAAAATATAGATACTAATATCGCCCTTACGTGACGAGAAACCTGTCAGGCATGAGTCACCTTCGCGGCCACTCTCGTACTTATAGTGATAGCTGCCAAAACCGACGATACTGGCTCCCCACATCTGCGGTTTGTGCTTGGTCGCTTTGGCGATCAGCTTGCTTAAATCTTCACAATCCTTGCGTCTGCAGCCATCTTCAATTGCGGCAAGATAATCTTCCACGCTGGCCTCAGTCGCTTGCGTTTTGTTCTCAGCCATGAATTACCTTTTTAGGTTGAATCATATACGTGCAATTGGATAATGCTAACCGCATCTGCACTGAAATATGCAGACTTATTCCAGGCACTTCTTAGCAATATCATTCCTGAGATTTACATCCGATATTTAAACAAGTATTCAGGCTCTGGCGCTAAGCTCCATACTTATTTAGCCCACAGGCTTATTGAGTGAGCGGTCGTTGCGGCAGGCACTAAGTGGCTTTACTTTGGCTGAGATGATCTTGGATACTTCATGTGACTCGGAGTTGGCAATGAGCTTAATACATGCGCAACCATAGCCAAAATGATTGTTCGTCCTGACCCATTGCGAGGACCCGAATTCCGGCCAATCTCCGTCTGCTTGTGCGCCACCTTGCGTGCTGATAAGCCATTCACCATCGTGGTCAACCAGCGATGCGTTCTGCGGCGTGGGATTGTGAAACCAGCCGCATCGTAGCTTCGCGGTATCGGCATTCTCGCTAGCGCTGGCCGTCAATAAGAATGTCATTGTGAGTAGCAGTACGAGTGCTTGTTTCGATGTTTGCATACAAATATTTAAAGGCGAAGCCAAAGCTCAGACATGCCGCATAATGCGACTCCCTGTAAGTCATAAAAATATCATGCCGTTCGCCTTGACTGTCATATTAATTATGTACAGTTTTAAAATAGATCCTCGCTTGCTACATGTCTATGCATCAAAAATGGATGCTACATTTTTACAGGTGAGATGAGCGCATCGCAGTCGCACCTATTGGATCAATAAAAATCCCGGCATAAAACCGGGATTTTTATTAATTGACGAAACTAAAGAATTACATATTCCGCCGGTACTGCCCACCAACCTCAAACAGTGCCGTAGTAATTTGCCCCAATGAACAAACTCGTGCTGCGTCCATTAGTTTGGCAAAAACGTTTTCATCGTTGATGGCGGCTTGCTGCAATGCTGCCAATGCTTGCGGTGCGTCTTTAGCGTGACGCTGATGGAAGTCGGCCAGGCGGGTTAATTGCGATTGTTTTTCTTCGTCGGTGGAGCGGGCTAGCTCGATTTTTTGTGGCGTCTCGCCTTGTTTAGGATTGCGGAAAGTATTCACGCCAATGATCGGTAATGTGCCGTCGTGTTTCAGGTGTTCGTAGTGCATGGATTCTTCCTGGATCTTGCCGCGTTGGTAGCCGGTTTCCATTGCGCCTAATACGCCACCACGTTCTGCGATACGTTCAAACTCTTGCATCACGGCTTCTTCTACCAGCTCGGTTAGCTCCTCAATGATGAAACTACCTTGGATAGGATTCTCGTTTTTGGCTAAGCCCCACTCACGATTGATGATGAGCTGGATCGCCAGAGCGCGCCGTACGGATTCATCTGTTGGTGTAGTGATTGCTTCGTCATAAGCATTGGTGTGCAGGCTGTTGCAATTGTCGTAGATTGCGATTAACGCTTGCAACGTGGTACGGATATCGTTGAAGTCAATTTCTTGCGCATGCAACGAGCGGCCGCTGGTCTGGATATGGTATTTCAGTTTTTGGCTGCGATCATTCGCACCGTATTTGTCACGCATGGCAACTGCCCAGATGCGACGTGCGACGCGGCCAAGCACTGTGTATTCGGGGTCCATGCCGTTGCTGAAGAAGAAGGACAAGTTAGCGGCAAAATCATCAATATGCATGCCACGTGCGAGATAGGCTTCCACAAAAGTAAAGCCATTCGACATCGTGAAGGCGAGTTGAGAAATCGGATTGGCACCGGCTTCTGCGATGTGATAACCAGAGATTGACACCGAATAAAAATTACGCACTTGGTGGTGTACAAAATACTCTTGAATATCGCCCATGACTTTGAGCGAGAATTCAGTCGAGAAGATGCAGGTGTTTTGTCCCTGATCTTCTTTCAGAATATCTGCCTGTACCGTGCCGCGCACATTCATCAGCACCCATGCGCGGATTTTTGCAGCTTCATCCGCAGTTGGTTCACGCTTATTATCGGCACGGAATTTGTCCATCTGCTGATCAATTGCGGTGTTCATGAAGAAAGCTAAAATCGTCGGTGCCGGGCCGTTGATGGTCATGGACACTGAGGTTGCCGGATCACATAAATCAAATCCGTCGTACAAGACTTTCATATCTTCTAAGGTGGCAACGGACACGCCTGAGTTACCGACCTTGCCGTAAATGTCCGGACGGATCGCTGGATCTGCGCCGTATAAAGTCACAGAATCAAACGCGGTAGAGAGACGCTTGGCGGGCATGCCTTGCGATACCAACTTAAACCGTTTGTTGGTACGGAAAGGATCGCCTTCACCGGCAAACATACGGGTTGGATCTTCTCCTTCGCGTTTGAACGCAAAAACACCCGCCGTGAACGGGAATGATCCAGGTACGTTCTCTAACATCAACCAGCGCAAAATTTCGCCATGATCGACAAATCGCGGCAAAGCAACTTTGCGGATTTTTGTGCCAGACAAGGTGCTGGTGACTAACTGCGTGCGGATTTCTTTATCGCGAATTTTGACCACATATTCATCACCGGCATACGCGGCCTGCATGTCTGGCCACATGGCGATCAATTTTTTGGATTCTGCATCCAGATGATGATCGCGCTCGGTAATCAGATCATCGAAGTCTGCCGCTTTGCCGGCCTTAGTCAACATCCGTTTGGCTTCTTGCAATTGCTGGCGTTCGCGGGCGATCACGACTTGTTTGCCGGAGTGTTTGTGGAACTGACGTACCGTATCAGCGATCTCTGCCATATAGCGGCTGCGTGCAGGTGGCACGATGACGTTTTTACCGCTGGAAAATTTGGCACTAATCGGTGCGAGTTTGCTCGGCACGGCTTTGAGTCCGCGCTCGGTCAGTGCGGGCAAAATACCTTGATATAAAGCGGTAACACCATCATCATTGAAGCGCGATGCTTGCGTGCCATACACCGGCATTTCTTCCGGTTTTTTGGTCCACAGTTCGCGGTTGCGTTGGTATTGTTTGGCGACGTCACGCAGGGCATCTAGTGCACCTTTGCGGTCAAACTTATTGATCGCAACAAAGTCAGCAAAGTCCAACATGTCGATCTTTTCTAGCTGCGATGCAGCGCCAAATTCTGGCGTCATCACATACATACTCAAATCCACGTGCGGCACGATTGCGGCATCGCCCTGACCGATACCGGATGTTTCAACGATGATCAGATCAAAGCCAGCAACCTTACAAGCAGCGATCACATCCGGTAATGCTTGTGAAATCTCAGACCCAGCTTCGCGTGTCGCCAGCGACCGCATAAAAACCTTTAGCTTGCCACCCCAAGGACTAATCGCATTCATACGGATACGATCGCCCAGCAGAGCACCGCCCGATTTACGACGTGAAGGATCAATGGAGATCAGCGCGATATTCAACTGATCGTCCTGGTCTAAACGAATCCGGCGTATCAGTTCATCCGTCAAGGAGGATTTACCAGCACCACCAGTGCCGGTGATACCAAATGCCGGCGTCTTGATGTTATCTGCGGCGGTCTGAATTGCATGACGCAGTTCGGGCGCGACACGATCATTTTCCAATGCGGTGATGAGTTGCGCCAGAGGACGATGTTTAGCGACCATATCATCGCCTTGCAAACTGGTCATCTGTGTCGGCGCATAGCCGGATAAATCGGTATCGCAGGCCTGTATCATCGACAGAATCATGCCGACCAGACCCAGGCGCTGTCCGTCTTCTGGACTAAAAATACGGGTCACACCGTAGGCATGCAGATCGGCGATTTCATCCGGTACGATCACACCGCCGCCGCCGCCAAATACTTTGATATGCGCACCGCCACGTTGCTTGAGCAAGTCGATCATGTATTTGAAATACTCCACATGGCCGCCTTGGTAGCTGGAAATTGCAATACCTTGTGCATCCTCCTGCAAAGCGGCAGTGACGATTTCTTCTACTGAGCGATTGTGACCTAAATGGATGACCTCTGCACCGTTTGCCATCAAGATACGGCGCATGATGTTGATCGAGGCATCATGGCCATCGAACAGAGAGGCTGCGGTGACAAAACGTACCTTATTGGCAGGTTTGTATTCGGTTAATTTTTGGGCGATGGACAGGTCAGTCATGTCTTCCTCAACGGTCAGGATTTTTTGTATGTTTTATCGATTTAGCTATGAATGTTCTTGCTAATGGCAACGCTTCAATCGGTAAGCTAAGTTATATGACGTTAACGTAAACGTCAATGTCAAAATTCAAAACTGGATGTCCATTGTTTATAAGGCTTACGGGCCAAAAATGGCTTGAGCGGCTTATTTTTAATGGACATCTCTTTTCAATACTATAAGGCAATCTTAGATTCAAACAATGCAGTCGGCTAGGCAACTCGTACGATCTCGCCGATCACTTTGGCTTTTGGCTTCTGCAACAAGCTGGCTTGTTCAGCATAGTAGGTTTCCATCGCTTTTTCTTTGACGTGACCAAAACCACGGACTTTCTCGGGCAAATTGGCGACTTGCACTGCCTTGTCCAGATTGTCTTTGTTTAAGTTAACGATCAGGCTTAACACGGTGTCGCGGTAATTAACGATCAAGGCGCGCTCGGATTTGCGCTCTTCTGTGTAGCCGAAGATATCCAGTTTGCTGCCGCGCAAACCCTTGAGTTTGGCCATTAATTTAAAGGCTTGCCATACCCAAGAGCCATACTGCGCTTTAATCAAATGACCTTGTCCGTCTTTTTTAGAAAATAGCGGCGGTGCTAAGTTGAACTTGAGGGAGAAGTCGCCTTCAAACTGCTGCTTGAGTTTGTCAGTAAATTGTCCGTCGGTGTACAAACGTGCTACCTCATATTCGTCCTTGTACGCCATCAACTTAAACGCGTATTTAGCGACCGCTGTTGTCAGCTTATTTCCCAGACCCGATGCTGTCTCAGCAGCGCGGACCTGGCTGACCAAATCCTGATATTGCTGCGCATAAGCGGCATTTTGGTAGGCTGTCAGATAGTCGACACGACGTTTGATTACGCTATCCAGACTTTGCGGCATTTGCACGACGACTGGTGAAGTCGGTATGGCAATTTTTTCTACTTTAGCCAAATCCACTGCGGCACGACGTCCCCATAAAAAAGCTTTTTTATTGGATTCGATCGCAACGCCATTCAATTCCACTGCGTGCATCAAAGCGGTTTCAGATACGGGGATGGAGCCTTTTTGGTAAGCAAAGCCGAGCATAAATAAATTCGTCGCGATGGAGTCGCCCATCAATGCGGTCGCTAATTTAGTTGCATTAATAAAGTCTACCTGATTACCAACAGCTTCTGCAATGAGCTGCTCGACAGATTCAGCGGGGAACTGCCAATCAGGGTTTTTAGCGAAAGGTCCTGTCGGTTGTTCATGCGTATTTACCACCGCACGAGTGCGACCAGCGCGCATTTTAGAAATGGCATCATGCGCACCGGCGGTCAACATATCGCAGCCCAAAATCAAATCCGCTTCGCCAGTAGCAATCCGTTGCGCACGCAAACGGGCAACATTATCAGCAATGCGGATGTGAGACGTAACCGAGCCATTTTTTTGCGACATACCTGTCATGTCCAATACCGACACACCCTTGCCTTCCAAATGCGCCGCCATACCGATCAATGCACCGATAGTAATCACACCAGTTCCGCCGATACCATTGAGCAAAATGTTGTAAGGCACAGCGCAGGTCGGCAAAACGGGAGCCGGCAAACTACCAAAGTCATCGGTCTTTGCCGTACCAGTTTTAGACTTGCGCAAGGTGCCGCCTTCTACCGTGACAAAACTAGGGCAAAATCCTTTGACGCAGGAATAATCTTTATTGCAGGAGGATTGATCAATCGTGCGTTTGCGACCGAATTCGGTTTCCAGTGGCATGATGGAAGTGCAGTTGGATTGCACACCGCAATCACCGCAGCCTTCGCATACGGCTTCGTTAATAAACATGCGCTGATTTGGATCGGGGAATTCTTTCTTTTTGCGGCGACGACGTTTTTCTGCAGCACAGGTCTGGTCGTAGATCAAGACGCTGGCACCAGTCAGTTCACGCATTTCACGCTGAACTGCATCCATATCTTTGCGATCATGTAGCGTCACCAGATCGGGTAATGCAGAACGATCTGTATAGCGGGATAAATCTTCAGTCACTAGCGCAATTCGCTTTACGCCTTCGGCGGCCATTTGCTGCGCCATCATGTGGACGCTGATCGTGCCGTCAACTGGTTGACCGCCGGTCATCGCAACGGCGTCGTTATACAAAATCTTATAAGTGATATTGACCTTGGCAGCCACAGCAGCGCGGATCGCTAAATAGCCAGAGTGAAAATACGTGCCGTCACCCAGATTTTGAAATACATGCGGCAACGTCGAAAACGCAGCTTGTCCAATCCACGGAGCACCTTCACCCCCCATGTGCGTCGTCAGTTTATTAAATTCGGGATAAATGGCGGTCGCCATGACGTGGCAACCAATACCTGCCAGCGCGAGACTACCTTCTGGCACTTTTGTCGACGTATTGTGCGGGCAACCGGAGCAGTAATAGGCCGGACGCGGAGGCGTATTCACGTCCTTGTTCAGTACCACATCTTTTGCCTCCAAAAACGCCAGGCGTGCCTTAATCAGATCACTAGTGTGGAAGCGCGCAATCCTTGCCGCGATGACGCGAGCAATTTGGGCGACAGAAAAATCTGCCTTGGACGTCAGCAACCAGTCACCACGTGGATGTACCCATTCGCCTTTTTCATCGAACTTACCGATGACACGTGGACGAACATCGTCGCGCCAATTGTAAAGTTGTTCTTTAAGTTGATATTCGACCATCTGGCGTTTTTCTTCCACCACCAGAATCTCATCCAAACCTTGTGCAAATTCGCGTACACCGTCAGGCTCCAGAGGCCAAGGCATAGAAACTTTATACAGGCGGATACCAATCTCGGCAGCGAATTTCTCATCAATGCCAAGTTCTTCCATCGCTTCTAATACATCGAGATACGACTTGCCAGAGGCAACAATACCGAGCTTGGCATTAGGACTATCAATCGTCGTGTGATTGAGTTTGTTGGCGCGCGCATAGGCCAGTGCTGCGTAGATTTTGTAATCTTGCATCAAGGCTTCTTGCTTGCGTGCTTGTATGCCCAAAGTATCTAATGATAAACGGGTATTCAAGCCGCCTTCTGGCATCACAAAATCTTCTGGGATCGTAATCTTGAGACGGAAAGGATCAGCATCAGCGGAAGAGCTAGATTCCACCGTATCGGCCAAGGCTTTAAAGCCCACGGCGCAACCAGAGAAGCGCGACATAGCCCAAGCATGCAAACCCAAATCCAGGTATTCCTGAACATTGCATGGGTACAACATAGGGATCATGCATGCAGAAAAAATATGGTCAGACTGATGCGGCAAGGTAGAGGAGTAAGCACCATGGTCATCACCGGCCACCAATAAAACACCACCATATTGTGCAGTACCGGCATGGTTCATATGTTTAAACACGTCTCCGCAACGATCTACGCCGGGGCCTTTGCCATACCACATGGCAAACACGCCATCGTATTTTGCGGGACCAATCAGATCAACCGTCTGGGTACCCCATACTGCGGTAGCTGCCAAGTCTTCATTTACGCCAGGTACAAACTTGACGTGACTTGCATCCAGTAATTTTTGGGTCTTCCACAAGGTTTCGTCCAAACCACCCAAAGGTGAGCCGCGATAACCAGAAATAAATCCTGCCGTATTCAGGCCTGCGGCCTGATCACGCAATTTTTGTATCATCGGCAAGCGCACTAATGCCTGAATACCGGATAGAAAAATGGTGCCGCTAGTGGCGGTGTATTTATCGTCAAGTTTGACGTCATGCAGCTGGGGAATGTCACCAGAAGATGTGGCGGAAAAGGAAGGGGATAGCGAGGAGAGTCCAGCAGACTCCATGGTGGTGTCGGACGACATGTGATGCTCCAAAATTTGTGATTTAGATTACAAAGAGCATGCGCTGTATCCGGTAAGACACAAGTTTGCTCGGAACCGATAGCGAGGTATCAGAAATCGGTTCTCATTGCGGTGGCTGTGATAGCAACCATTTTATTCGAATTCGATGAAAAGTACGATGGTGAAAAGACACCTTCGCTGCATGCTTTGCAGGTCGATCACGACTTGTTTGCTCATACCAAGCAAAAATCATTATCAAACTACTACATGTTATTCCCATCGAATAACAAAGACATCAAAAGAAGCTTTCGAAATGATGCTGCAGCGCCTCTTCGACTTCCTTTGAAATCTGCTGTGTACACATTGTAGGCAGGGATGCGTATTTGTAAAAATACGAATTTAAAATAGGGCTATCATAATTTATGATAGCTCTTGTTTTTGAAGAACACTGACCGCGTGCTTAAGTAATCTCTTGAGTAGTTTTTATGTGCCGTCGCTATCCGGGTGCGGGATATGCTGATCTGTTTTATTAGGAAGAAGTATGGTTGCAATCAAACCGCCGTCGCGATGATTTTCCAGTCGCAACTCTCCGCCATGTGCTTGAACAATACTATGGGCGATACCCAGACCTAAACCCATACCACCCGCATTTTTATGTCGACCGTGCTCCAGTCTGACATAAGGCTCCAATAAATGAGTGAAGTCTTCTTCTGGTACACCCGGGCCATGATCTCGGATTTCTATGGCGATCTGATCAGATTGTTCAGAAACATTAATCTCTACCTGTTTGCCATAGTGGATCGCATTGTCCAGTAAATTCCCGACCGCTCGCTTGAGGGCAAGCGGTTTCGCAAAAACGGTTAAACCAGATTCAATAAATAGAATTTCATGCCCTGCTAAGTGCGCACCTTTTACCATCCGACCTAACAAAGCATCAAGTCTGATTTCAGTCGGATTTTCATAAATATCACTATCCTTCACACATTGCAGCGCACCTTTGACCATCATATCCAGCTCGTCCAGATCATCATGAAATTCGGCACGGACAGCATCATCGTCAAGTAATTCTGCACGCAATTTCAGACGCACAATCGGTGTCCGCAAGTCATGAGAAATCGACACAAACAACCGCTCACGGTCATCAATATAACGCTGAATCCGCTCCCGCATTTCGCCAAAGGCCCGGGCTGTTTTTACAAATTCTTTGCTGCCGGTTTCAGGTAACGGTGGCGTATGTTCACCGTTACCAAATGCTTGCGCTGCCTCAGATAAAGCAGCTAGCGGCCTGGTTGTCCAACGTACGACTAAAATAGATAAAACCAAAACGGCGGCAAGTGAAAGTAGCTGGAGTAATACACGGTCAGAGGAAAAAGGATCGCCACTTTTAAAAAAATAAGGATTAGGCATTAAGGTCGCAAGATATAACCACTGACCGTCTGCCATCTCGGTTTGGATCACTAAGATAGGAGCAGGATTGGGCTGGGTGATCAAAATATGCTGTACCCATTTTTCTGGTACTTCACTAATTTGGGAGCCATCATCCGAAACGACCAAATCGGATGGCCATGCAAATCCGATTTTTAATTTATCTAAGGCTGGCAGCTCTTCTTTGAGGGAGGCTTGGATGTCCTGCACTGCCATGCTAGCCAGACGATTGCCAGTCAATTCGTTTAACTTGATCGCATTTTTGTTGATACTGACAAAAAACCGTGTCCCCCCCATTTCACGAAATAGCTGTATCGTCAGAGGCCGATAATTGGATGGAAGACTGGCAAAATATCGCATCGTACTGGCGGCACTGCGGGCGACATGCTGGGAAGAAGCTTTGGTTTCGATCTCGGATTCTTTACGAACCTGGGCTGTCCAGAACGCATTGCCAACAAATTGCGTCAACATCACCCCGGCAACCATCACCACTGTTAATCGTCCCAATAAAGAATGGGGGAGGATTTTTTGCAGAATCCGCTGGGAATGAGAAATGGTCGACATAGGCAGGCGTAACAATCGGGGAATAATCGAGGAACAATCGAGGAATAAGCGGGTAAAAATCGGAGAGTAATCAAGTAATCGTCAGATAATAGTCACGCAACAATCAGGCGTGAGCAGAACTGACATCTGCGGAAAAAACATAACCCGCGCCGCGTACGGTTTTGATGAGGGCTGGCTGCTTACCATCACCATGCAAACGCAAGCGAAGGCGACTGATTTGTACGTCTAAAGAGCGATCCAAAGGACCTGCATCACGACCACGCGTCTCTTCACACAATACGCTGCGATCCAGAATGTCGCCAGGATGCTCAACAAAATACTTGAGTAATTGAAAATCCAGTCCCGTCAGCGCAATCACGGTTCCATCACGGTCACTGACGGTGCGTTCAACGGTATCAAGAGTAAAGCCGACAAATCGATAATAGCGCGGAGCAGCTAGATTCTCACTACCAGTACGCCGGAGTATTGCTTTAATGCGAGCCAGCAATTCTCTAGGGCTATACGGCTTAGAAATATAGTCATCTGCCCCTAGCTCTAAGCCAACGATACGATCGGTCTCGTCTGAACTGGCCGTGAGCATAATCACGGGAACGTTGGAGCGATTTCTCACCACTTTGCACAATGCAAACCCGTCCGTATCAGGCAGCATGACATCTAAAATGACCAAAGATAATTCATCGGCATAACGATGAAACTCGGCTAAAAAAGATTCCCCGTTATGTGCCAGCTTGACCTCATATTGATTTTTTTCCAGATAGGTCTTTAACAGAGTTCTGGTTTTTTGGTCGTCATCGACTATCAGTATTTTGCGCATTATTACTTTCAATATTCTATTTTTATTTATGTCTTTGGAAGCGAGCGTGCGATGGCGGCTAATCGACGCTGTGTATCACCTATCGACATTTTGTCGTCGATAAAAAAGCGGACGATCTCAGCAATAATCGCGTCTTTAGAAATTTCGTCGGTCGCCATCCGGTGCGCAAAACTAGGCACTTGCGCGGCACTTCCCACAGAAAATGCTTTGAGCGACGCACGGGAGCAGCTATCCATTTTCGATGAATCCTGATTGCGTAAAACAGAAATAGAACCTTTGACACGGTTGTACTCTGTTTGCAGCGCTGGCGATACGACAATTTGAGCGAGCTTTTCTTGCGCGGCTCTGTGCGATCCATCCAGCGTCAGCATGACAAGGGTATCGATATCATATAGATGATAATTTTCTGTGCCTGGCACCGCCATGCAACTAAAACCAACATCGGTTGCCAATCCCCAATAATTTAGCTCGGCTTTCGCCCAGTCTCCCATGATAAACATGGCTGCATTGCCATCGGCAAACTGGCGCGCCATTTCTACCCAAGTACGCTCTTGTGAGGATACAGACATCATTTTTTTGAGCGCGCGTAAGCGTTTTAAGGCATTGGCAAAGCGCGCATCAGAGAATGCCTCGACGTCTTTTTTGACAAATAACTCGTTATAAAAACCCGCGCCTGCCTCGGATAACACCAGGTTTTCAAATAAAGTCGCAACCTGCCATGGTTCGCTGCTTTGTGCCAACGGTATCACGCCTGCCTGTTTTAATTTTTTTGCGACGACTTCAAACTCATCCCAGGTTTCAGGCGGTTTCAGATCATATTTTTTGAATACTTTTCGGTTAATAAATAATGTATTAATGCGATGAATCCCCAGCGGCGCGGCAACCAGACGTCCTTTGGGTTGCACCAAGGTCCAGACCAGCGGAAATAAAACTTTGTCCCATTTTCCAGCCGCACCAACGGCGTCAAAATCCAGCAGCAACCCCAGGTCTGACCATTCGCTGATCAGTACGCCGTTGACCTGCGATACCTCGGGCGCGTTACCTGTGAGGATGCGACTTTTAAGAACGATGCCCGCACCTATGCCTGACCCGCTAGGGATCAACGCATCGCGCCAAATAATATTTTCTTGGGCTAATTTACTCGCCAACACATCGACAGCCTTGTGCTCACTGGCGGATTTCCACCAATGCAGTACCTGCAATGTCTCTGCCCATGTTGTAGAGCTGGTCACCAGCAACAAAATGGGCAATATCAAGTTACGCACTATCTGCTGTGAGGATAGCTGGTAACGACGAGCACATTCTGCATGGGGCAACAATCTTATTTTTACTGTTTGCACCTGAGGATCCTTCTTTGTCTCGGGGGTGACTATAACGTAACTGAATGTTGTTGCGAAGGTAAATAAGCATCGATATTTGTAATGAACTGTGAGCTTACATTGCAATTTATTGCAGGCAGAAAACACATCGATTTTGCTCGTGCTCCGCTATGAGCTATCGGCGAAGAATTGCAAAAAAGCAAAAATCCCAACGTAAAGTTATGTAACAAGCCGACTTTAGCTGATTTTCAATTTTCTTATAAAAATCAATTACTTAACAGGTGATGACCAGATTGCAACTCAGGGTGTGGTGTCACAGTATCTGCGGTGCTAATGTCTGCTCGCCGCAACAATAAGTGCCAATACGGATGCTGGATTAGTACCCCGTTTTGGACAAATGATGGTGAGAAAAATTGGGCAACCATCTGCAGTAGATTAAATCCGGGAAATACCGGACATGACAGCATGCTCAAAAGCAGCGTCAGCTTGCTTGCGAGCGATTAAAAATACACAGGAGACATAATGAGTAAAACTGCATTCAGAGCGTTACCGCTCGCCCTTTCACTTGCCTTTACTGCCGGCGTAGCACATGCCAGCGATGCTGAAGGTGAGTTCCATGGCTACTTGCGCGCTGGCGTAGGCTCTAGTTCACAAAAAGGTCCACAAAGCTGCTACGACTTGGGTGGCAACACCATGAAGTATCGCCTCGGCAATGAGTGCGATAGCTACTTTGAAGGCGGTTATACAAAGGAACTGGCAAAATCAGAAAACGGCGTAAGCTGGGTCGGTACTTTGTGGATCGACGCTTACAAAAACGGTTCTGATTTCGGCAATGCCAAACCAGAAATCGCCAAAGCTTATGTAGAAGCCAAAGGGCTCGATTTCTTAAACGGTGGTACTGCTTGGATTGGTAAGCGTTACTACTTCCGTCCAGATATCCATATGCTGGATCTGCAATACATCAACTTAAATGGTACAGGCGGTGGCTTTGATAAAGTTGGCGGCTTTGGCCCTGGCAAATTCGGCTATGCCGTGTTCAAAGATAACGACACCAACGACATTGATGCGACGACCGGCAAAGTGCTCAATACGCCAGCAGCAGTGCGTCAGAACTTTATCTATGAAGGTGTGCCCGTCAACGAGAACGGTACGATTGATATGGCGATGTCGCTGATCAGCGCCCAAGGACAAAACCGTCATAACGGTTGGCAGTTCTCGATCTTCCATAAGCAAGATAAAGTACTTGGTGGCGCAAATACTGTTGGTATTCAATACGGTGTTGGTCCAGGCACTGGTATTGGCGGACCATGCTGCGACCGTATCGGTAGCTCCGGTAGCACAACGTTGGGTTCTGACGTTACCCGTTTGCGCGTATTCGATAATCTGGTGATCCAACCTACGACACAATTCAGCACTGAATTTATCGCTTTAATGCAGCGTGATAAGTCGGATGCACAGGGTTCCTCCACCTGGACTACATTAGGCGCAAGACCGGTGTATGCGTTGACTAAAAACTTTAAGCTGCAAGCAGAAGTTGGCACCAGTCGCGTCACACAAGCCAATGGCGGCGACGCTTTACGCCTGACCAAAATCACCTTCGCACCAACGCTGTCTATGGGTGAAGGCTACTGGTCGCGCCCAGAACTACGCGCCTTTGTTACCTACGGCAAATGGAATGATGCGGCAACCGCCGCTGTCAACGCCAGCAATAACTCTGGTCCGGTATATGGTAACAATACTAGCGGCACCTCAGTTGGTATTCAATTAGAAACTTGGTTCTGATACGCCTATCGGTCACTTTTACGCTCGCTTTTAAATTTGATCTTTATGACTTAGCTCATTTTTAGTCAATTTTACCGACTGCCCAGATGTGTCTGAACAAAAAAATATCAACACATCTGGCGACAGCAAAATAAAATCATTTAAAAACATTCCCCAAACATATTGGAGTAGACAATCATGAAATTGAAACAAATCGTTCAGGCAACTATTGCAGCCACAGCGTTGATCGCTGGCGCGCAAGTTCAGGCAGCAGAAGTCGAAGTCTTACATTATTGGACTTCCGGTGGCGAAGCCAAATCCGTCGCTGAATTGAAAAAAATGATGGAAGCCAAAGGCATCGTCTGGAAAGATTTCGCCGTAGCTGGTGGCGGTGGTGAAAATGCTATGACTGCGTTAAAAGCACGCGTCATTTCTGGTAGCGCACCGACTGCAGCACAGATCAAAGGCCCATCGATTCAAGAGTGGGGTAAAGAAGGCGTGTTAGCGAATATCGATGCCGCGGCGACCGAAGGCAAATGGGATGCAAGTTTGCCAAAAGTCGTCTCCAATATCATGAAGTATCAAGGACACTATGTTGCCGCACCGGTCAATGTGCATCGTGTCAACTGGTTATGGGTCAATCCAGACGTCTTAAAAAAAGCAGGCGCCAAAGCGCCGACCAATTGGGACGAATTTTTTGATGCCGCTGACAAAATCAAAAAAGCCGGCTTGATTGCCATTGCACACGGCGGTCAGCCATGGCAAGACGCGACGGTATTTGAATCCGTCGCACTCGGCGTCGGCGGTCCAGATTTCTATAAAAAAGCAATCGTACAACTGGACCCGGCCAGTCTGACTGGTCCAACCATGATCAAAACCTTTGATACCTTAGCAAAGATCAAAACCTACATCGATAAAGATGCCGCTGGCCGTGACTGGAACCTGGCAACAGCCATGGTCATCAATGGCAAGGCTGGTATGCAATTTATGGGCGATTGGGCGAAGGGTGAATTTACTGCGGCGGGCAAAGTCGCTGGTAAAGACTTCTTGTGTCTGACTGCGCCAGGTACCGAGAAAGCATTCACCTTTAATATCGACTCTCTGACGATGTTTAAAGTTAAAGATGCTGATCAGCAAAAGGCCCAACTAGTCTTGGCAAGCGCGGTGATGAGCCCGGAATTTCAGGAAGTATTTAACCTGAACAAAGGCTCTATCCCTGCCCGTGCCGGTGTCTCACGTGCTAAGTTTGATAGCTGTGCCATCAAGTCGATGGATGACATGGACGCGACGAGTAAGAGCGGTGGTTTAGTCCCTAGCTTTGCACACGGCATGGCAATCGACTCTGCTAAAGCCGGTGCGATTCAGGACGTGATTGCGAAGTTTATGAACTCCACGATGACCTCGCAAGCCGCAGTACAAGCATTAGCAAAAGCGGCTAAAGCGAAGTAAAGTAAGCTGCAGTAATAGCGACGTGATACAGAAGTAAGCTGCAAATAAGCTGGAAGTAAGCTGTAAAACAAGGTGGCAAACGTCATACGCACTGAATGAGATAACAACTCGCTGGTGCGTATGGCGGGCAGTAATGAAAATGGTGTGGAATTTTGCTTATTTTCATATACTCCCCCTTATTTTTAATAAAAATGCCTTAGTGTCCAATGATTATATGGACAATAAAATATACTCCCCATAAGTAATTGGAGCGATCATTGATATCGCTCTGGAGATTCTTGATGTCAGTTACCCCCACAGCAATATCGGGCCGCAGTCAGGCTGTCGATCACGCTCAGCGCCCCAAGGTCGCCCAAAGGCTCGCCAGTTTTGCCGATGTCTGGCTACCGCGCATCGTGTTGTCGCCAACGGTGTTGACTTCCCTCATTTTTGTCTACGGTTTTATCGGCCTGACAGCGTATCTGTCTTTGACCGAATCACGCTTAATGCCGAATTACACCTTCTCAGGATTTTCGCAATACAGCGCCTTGTTTGAAATTGACCGCTGGTGGGTTTCTGCCACCAACTTAGGCATTTTCGGTGGATTATTTATTTTGATTTGTCTGGTTGTCGGACTCTTGCTGGCGATTTTTTTAGATCAGCGTATCCGTGCAGAAGGTGCGTTACGAGCAATCTATTTATATCCGATGGCACTATCGTTCATCGTCACGGGTGCTGCATGGAAATGGATACTAAACCCAGGTCTGGGTTTAGAAAAAATGATGCATGACTGGGGCTTTGCCAACTTCTCTATGGACTGGCTAGTCGATTCTGACATGGCGATTTATACCGTCGTCATAGCGGGCGTCTGGCAATCCTCAGGATTTGTAATGGCATTGTTTTTAGCGGGATTGCGCGGGATTGACGACAGCATCATGAAGGCGGCGATGGTGGATGGTGCCAGCCTGCCGACGATTTATCGCCGTATCGTCATCCCCTCTTTGCGCCCCGTGTTCTTTAGTGTCTTGCTAGTGTTATCGCATATTGCCATCAAGAGTTTTGATCTGGTCATGGCGCTGACCGCTGGCGGTCCCGGCACCTCATCCGACGTACCTGCCATTTTTATGTACCAATTTTCTTTTACCCGCGGACAGCTAGGCTTAGGTGCAGCATCCGCAATGATGATGCTGATGACGGTACTGGCAGTATTAGTACCCCTGATTTATCTTGAAGCAAAAGAGGCACGTCATGGTCGCTAATTCTTCTCCGTCCTCTAAATTCTCTGAGGCAAATAATCCCAATCGCTCGCGGTTAAATATCGGTCGTATCTTTATCTACGTGCTCTTATTTTTATGCGCACTGTATTACCTGGCACCTTTGTATGTGATGCTGACCACCTCAGTCAAATCACTGGATGAAATCCGGAGTGGAAATTTACTGGATTTCCCTTTGCATCCAAACACTGCCGCATGGGCAAAAGCCTGGGGCTCTGCCTGTACTGGTGTGCAATGTGATGGCCTGGCACCGTATTTTTGGAACTCCGTCAAAATGGTGATACCGGCAGTCTTGATCTCCACCTTGATCGGTTCACTGAATGGGTATGTGCTAGCCCACTGGCGCTTTCGCGGGTCAGAGATTTTATTTACGGGCTTGATGGTCGGTTGTTTTATCCCGTTTCAGGTCGTAATCTTGCCTATGGCGCGCTTGCTGGGCCTGATGCATCTGGCCAATACAACGGCGGGTTTGATATTAGTGCATGTGATTTATGGCATGGCATTCACGACGCTGTTTTTCCGTAATTATTATGTATCGGTGCCAGAAGAATTGGTCAAAGCTGCCCGCATCGACGGCGCAGGATTTTTGACCATTTATCGCCGGATTATTTTCCCCTTGTCCTTGCCAATTTTTATGGTGTGCTTTATCTGGCAGTTCACCCAGATCTGGAATGACTTCTTATTCGGCGTGGTGTTCGGCGGCTCTGATGCGCAACCCGTCACTGTTGCCCTAAATAATCTGGTCAATACTTCGACAGGTGTGACGGAATATAACGTCAATATGGCAGCGGCGATTATCGCAGCACTGCCGACATTGGTGCTGTATCTGATCGCAGGAAAATATTTCGTCCGGGGGCTGACTGCCGGCGCGGTCAAAGGCTGATTCCTGATAACGACGACCGGTTGGACAAGGTCACAATCACATTAAAGTAATCGTATTTAATCTATTCAGAAGAAACGAAATAACCATGGCAAGTTTATCCATACGCAATGTACGCAAGGTCTATCCCAACGGCGCGGAGATATTAAAGGGCATCAATCTTGAGATTCAAGATGGCGAATTTTTAATCCTAGTCGGTGGCTCTGGTTGTGGCAAATCCACCTTACTGAATATGATCGCCGGCTTAGAGCCTATTTCTGATGGCGAGATTTATATCGGTGATCGCTGCATCAACGCTGTTCCTGCCAAATCGCGTGATATCGCCATGGTGTTTCAGTCGTACGCACTGTATCCGACCATGACTGTCAGAGAAAATATCTCGTTTGGATTAGGCATACGCAAAGTACCCAAAGACGAACAAAAAAAGATCGTAGAGCGGGTTGCCGAGACTTTACAAATCACCCACTTGCTAGACCGTAAACCAGCATTACTGTCCGGTGGGCAACGTCAACGGGTCGCCATGGGTCGTGCTATTGCCCGCGATCCAACGCTGTTTTTATTTGATGAGCCGCTCTCTAATCTGGATGCAAAACTGCGGGTAGAGATGCGCGCTGAAATTAAATTGATGCACCAGCGACTAGGCACGACGATCGTCTATGTTACCCATGATCAGATTGAGGCAATGACGCTGGGTGACAAAATCGCCGTGATGAAAGATGGCGTGGTACAGCAATTCGGCAGTCCGCAAGATATTTACGATCAACCTAATAATTTGTTTGTCGCAGGATTTATTGGCTCACCTTCAATGAACTTCTTAAAAGGCAAATTAGTCCCGCATGCTAATGGACTGGCATTTACTCTGGAGCATGCGGGCCAAACTAGTTTATTACCTCTACCGACCTCTTTTGCAGAACAACTCAAAGCAGGGCAATGGGCGGAGCGCGAGATCATACTCGGCATACGACCTGAACATGTGACCGACACTATCAGCGCCCGCCGCTCAGAAAGTGAAGAAGATTATCGCCCGACAGAAGTGGATTGCACAGTCGAACTGACCGAGCCAACTGGCCCTGACACTTTAGCATTTATCTGGTTTAACCAAAGCCGCATCACCTGCCGCACTCATCCACGTGCGATGGCTTTACCAGGTAAAAGTATGCGTCTGGCATTTGATTTATCGAAAGCGATTTTGTTTGATCCTAAGACGGAACAAAGAATCTCTTAGTGCATCTTGATGAATCTTGGTACATCTTATTTTTGCTAAATTTGTCTTAGCTCTTCATGATTAACTAAGGCTTTTGGTTCCTATCCATATACCGGATTCACATAAGTCATGTGCAACTTGTTGTACCAGTTTTTCTACTGCCATTGCAGCATTGGTTAATGGAATATTTTTAGAAGCGCATAGAACAACTGTCCGGGATAAGGGCGCGCCACTGATTGCATGTGCGCTTAATTCACCACGCTGTATTTCCGAAAGTAGCGGAGAGACCGGTAATATCGTAGCGCCCATATCAGCCATCAATGCCGATTTTAAAATCGCAATGGAAGTAATATCGATCACATGATCCGTCTTCAAACCAGCTTGTCTGACAACACTTTCTATCCGTGGCCTGACACCGTGCTGCACGCTAGGTAAAATCAAAGTAGCTTCCAAGGCTTTGGCTAAAGTGATGGTTTTACGCTTGCACGCAAATTGCGAGTCGCGGCGAGTGATGTACATCAGCTCTTCTTCTACTAAGGTCTTAGTAGAAAAACTGCCGAGCTGTCCGTCGTCAAACAATATCGCTAAATTCAAACGTCCCGACTTTAACTGTTCGGTCAAATTACCGGTTAATTCTTCCGTCAACTGAAACACAATATCAGGATAAGTCGCGCGTACCGCCTTCAGTAAAGGCAAGGCCAACGCGCCTGATGCGCTTTGCGGAATACCAAGAGCAACCGTTCCACTTGGTCTGTCAGAAGATTGACTGACCGCCGATTTAGCATCACTGACTTGCTTTAAGATAGCTTGTGCGTGCTCGTAAAAAATCTTACCGGCATCGGTGGCTTGCATGCCTTGTGCGGAGCGATGCAATAACAAGCACCCCAATTCGTCCTCTAATAACTGTAATTGCTGTGTCAATGCTGGTTGCACTATGTGCAGCACTTTAGCGGCACGTGACAAAGAGCCGTGATCGACTATCGCAACGAAATAGCGGAGTTGGCGCAGTTCCATTTAAGTTTGATTTCTTATAGTGTGATTTAATTCTGTCTTCATCGAAAACATCGATTTTCAACATCACGAAAACCCGTTGTTCAAGTATGCCATCGATACTCAGCTAAAACCCAGATGGGTTTCATCTATTCTGAGTCTTTAAAAATGGTTTGAAGTAATGTAATTGATTTATCTTTATTGATGTGTTCAAAAAAACTACTTGAGCACTATTGATACTGACCGCTCTGATTTCTCTGCCTCCAGGAAAAATATGTCCCGTCTGCCACGCTCTGTACTGATTGCTTTACTTACCGTCTACGTGGTGTGGGGATCAACCTATTTCGCTATCCATATCGCGCTGGCATCTTTCCCTCCGTTTATGTTAATGGGAACCCGTTTTCTGGTCGCAGGTGGTTTGCTATTTGCCTGGCAAACATGGCGCGGCGTAGCTCATCCCAGCTTAAAAGAATGGCGTGATGCGGGCGTCGTTGGAGTACTGATGCTCGGCGGCGGGATGGGCTTAACTGCGGTCGCGCAACAAAGCATTTCCTCAGGATTGACCGCGGTCTTCATTGCTTGTTCACCGATGATTTTGTCGTTTTGTGTTGGTTTTTTCGGTGACTGGCCTAACCGACGTGAATGGACAGGGATAGTGATTGGCTTTGCGGGCGCTGTGATGCTGGCATTTGGTGGCGAATTTTCTGCCAAGCCAATTGGTGTGATTAGTTTAATCGGGGCGATTTTAAGCTGGGATATTGGCTCAGTACTGTCACAGCGAAAATTAAAAATGGCGCCGGGTGCGATGGGATTTGCCAGTGAGATGCTGTTGGGTGGCGCATTTTTGATGCTGCTTGGTTTTTTGATGGGAGAAAAATTCAACACGCCAATCACTGTCAATGCATGGCTGGCATGGTCTTACCTTGTGGTTGCCGGGTCTTTGCTCGCATTTACTGCATATATGTACTTGCTAAGCGCAGTACCGCCCGCACTCGCTGGCAGCTACGCCTACGTCAACCCGGTGATTGCGGTAATTTTAGGAGTGACGTTGGGAGGAGAACAAATCGGAGGACGTGAGATGATTGCAATGGCCGTGATTTTAGGAAGTGTGATCTTGCTCACTACCGCACGCAAAAAAACTGATGCTGCGCTTGATGCAGAGCACAGCTAGGTTTTAGAAAAATTCTGCTGTGTCGTTAGACTTCTCTGCATGCAAATCGCCGCTCTCGACCAAGCTATCGTAGTAACAGGTGCGATTTCTTCCATTGCTTTTTGCAAAATATAAAGCCTGATCTGCGCGTCCCATAATCGCAACCGCAGGTTCAAACGGATCTATGCGGGCAAAGCCCACACTAACTGTAACCTGCCCGACTTGCGGAAATGGATATTGCTCTACGTTTTCGCGGAAACGATCAAAAATATGCTGAGCATCATCTTGGGCAGTAGCACGCAATAAAATCACAAATTCTTCGCCACCGAAGCGGAACAATCTGTCAGTGGGACGGAAAGACGAACGTAATAAATTAGCGATCAAAATCAATACCTCATCGCCATACAAGTGACCAAATTGGTCGTTCACCCGCTTGAAATGGTCAATGTCCAACACCGCCAACCAATGCGGCTTTTCGGGTTCGACAGCACGGCGATCTTGCTCGGGCTCGATCACTGTTTCAGTATTATTTTTTTGCTGGGAACTGACGCGCAAAATTTTTGAAAAATTATCATCAAAAGTTTTACGGTTTAATAATCCGGTCAGTGAATCACGTTCACTGTAATCCAGCAGATTCTGAAAATTGCGGTAAACAATTAAAATACCTTCCATCACTTGGAAAGTATTTTCATTGTAAGAATCAGGATTAGCGATTTCCAGGCAGGTACTGACTTTTTCATTGGTCCAGATAGGCAACCAAATCAAACGCTTACCGTCTTCTGATGATCCTTCAATCAGATTCTGATGCCTCGAAATACCATCTTCCAAATTAGGATACTTAGCAATCAAATCACCGGCGGCGCTAATAGTGCTGACGTCGACAACTTCAAGTACCTTGCCATTTTTGATCGTAATTTGGGACTGTACAAATGTTTGTCGACCCACAGTCGTGATATCCAACACGCGTGCGTATTCAGCGCGTGTTAATTCACACAGAGCCGAAATGACTGAAATATTGAGGAGATCATGGTCGCGATGACCAGTAATTTCCACAAGATGTTTAATGATGGAATCCATACTCTACTAAGAGTTGACTGCGATAAGCGAATTAAGTGGGACTGACAATACCTTAGCGACGATTAAGAAACAATAAGTTAACAACAATTTACAACATCTTTGTCACAATTACTTATTTTCATTCGCTTTATTATAGATATTTACTGCAACCAATGCATTTTGGATGCATCAACTAAGACAAAGTGACATAGAGACCTTTGCATGACAGCCTTAATCAGAGCCGTTTCAGCAAAGGTTGAATTTTTAAAAAATAAAATGATGCTTTTTTAGTGATTTTGTCTTCAG